>CAINNT010000054.1 GCA_903851225.1 uncultured Chloroflexota bacterium | reverse complement strand
TTGCTGCGGCAGAGTCACCGTCAACGGAACCGAAGTTTCCTTGCCCATCAACGAGCGGATGGCGCATCGAGAAGTCTTGTGCGAGTCGTACGAGCGCGTCGTACAGCGCACCGTCGCCGTGTGGGTGGTACTTACCCATCACCTCGCCGACGATGGCGGCACACTTTCGATAGGCCGAGCCACTCGATAGGCCCATCTCACCCATGGTGTACAAGATGCGGCGGTGTACGGGCTTCAGACCGTCGCGCACATCAGGGAGGGCGCGCGCAACGATCACGCTCATGGCGTAATCGAGATAGCTCGTGCGCATCTCGTCTTCGATGCGAATCGAACGAATGCTCTCTCGTGCCTCGTCGCTCATGCCGCCATCGCCTCCTATACGTCCAGGTTCTGGACCTTGTGGGCCTCAGCCTTGATGAAGTCACGGCGTGGTTCGACGCGTTCGCCCATCAGCATCTCGAAGATCTCGTTTGCGACCGCAGCATCCTCGATGCGCGCCTGCAGGAAGACGCGGTTCTCTGGGTTCATCGCCGTCTCCCAGAGCTGTTCGGCATTCATTTCACCGAGCCCTTTAAAGCGCTGCACGCTGACGTTCTTCGTCTTGAACGACGCGATCGCCTCATCGCGCTCCCTCTCGGTCGAGGCGTATTTCGTCTCTTTGCCGGTGCTCACGCGGTAGAGCGGCGGCTGGGCGATATAGAGGTAGCCCGCCTCGATGATCGCCGGCATGTATCGATAGAAGAAGGTGAGAAGCAGCGTGCGGATGTGCGCGCCGTCCACATCGGCGTCGGTCATGATGACGATGCGGTGGTAGCGCAGCTTCGTGATGTCAAACCGGCTATTGGAATCCTCCATGCTGGAATCCTGAATGCCTGCGCCGAGCGCCATGATCAGCGTGCGAATATTGTCGCTGCCAAGGATCTTGTCGATGCGCGCCTTCTCAACGTTGAGCAGCTTGCCCCGTAGCGGGAAGATCGCCTGGAAGCGGCGATCGCGCCCCTGTTTTGCCGAGCCACCAGCTGACTCACCCTCCACGATGTAGAGCTCTGACTTCGCAGGATCGCGCTCTTGGCAGTCGGCGAGCTTTCCTGGGAGCGCACTCCCTTCGAGCGCACCCTTGCGCATCACGAGCTCTTTCGCCTTGCGCGCCGCCTCGCGGCCACGCGCGGCGTTCAGTGCCTGCCGAATGACCTCTTTGCCATCAGACGGGTTCTCCTCAAGGAATTGGGTGAGACCTTTGTTGACGGCGGTCTGCACAATCCCTTTCACCTCTGCAGTGCCGAGCTTCGCCTTGGTCTGACCCTCAAATTGCGGATCGACCAGTTTCACGCTGATCACCGCGGTCAAACCCTCGCGAACATCCTCACCGGTGAGGTTGGGATCGTTGTCTTTCATTGCGCCGTTCTTGCGCCCCCAGTCGTTGAGCGAACTCGTCAGTGCCGCTCGGAATCCGGTGACGTGCGTTCCGCCATCGATGGTGTTGATGTTGTTTGCGAAGGCGAGGAGGGTTTCGGACCACGAGTCACTCTGATATTGAAAGGCAACTTCAACGCTGGTCGTGCCCTCCATTCCTTCGATGTAGACAGGTCGGTCGTGTGTGACCTTGCGCTTTCGATTGAGATGGCGAACAAACGAGACGATGCCCCCTTGGAAGTAGAACGTTGCCTCGCGATCTGCACGATCATCGATCAACGTCATCCAGAGACCCTTGTTGAGATACGCGGATTCGCGCAGACGATTCGCAAGCGTTTCAAACGAGTACTCGGTGGTCGAGAACATCTCTGGATCAGGCAAGAAGGTTGTTGTTGTTCCGCGGCGACCGGCTGTTGGATTTCCCTTGATCACTTTCGTACGTGGCACGCCGCGCTCGTATTCTTGCGACCAGACAAAACCATCCCGCGCCGACTCGACGCGCAGCTTGATGCTCAATGCGTTGACGACAGAGACACCAACACCGTGCAGTCCACCGGAGACCTTGTATCCACCGCCGCCGAACTTACCGCCGGCGTGCAAGACGGTGTGCACGACTTCAAGTGCATCTTTTCCAGTGGAGTGTTTGCCGACAGGAACGCCGCGGCCATCATCTGCAACGGTGATGGAGTTGTCTTTGTTGATGCGCACCACGATGCGCGTAGCGTGGCCGGCCATGGCTTCGTCAACGGAGTTGTCGACGACTTCGTAGACAAGGTGATGCAGGCCGCGCTCATCGGTTGAACCGATGTACATGCCGGGTCGCTTTCGTACCGCTTCAAGCCCTTCAAGAACTTGAATGCTGGATGCGCCGTAGTCGCCGGTGCCCTTTTTTGCGCGGCTACCTGTTGCGGCTGCGGTGCCCTTTTTCTCGGTCACTCACTCACTCCCTTGATCTGCTCTACGAGCCGGTGCAGCTCTTCGTTTGAGTAGTACTGGATCACGATTTGTCCGCCCTTACCAGCAGGCTTCACTCGCACCGGAGTGCCGAGTTGTCCCTCAAGATCGCGCTGCAAGGCAGCGAGTTCTTCACTTGGAAGTGCGCCAGGCTTTCGTTTCGTGGTGATTGTACCGCGCGCAGCACCGCGCACCGTTGACGCGGCCTCCTCGGCACCGCGCACCGTGACGGCATCGCGCACAAATGTTCGTGCAAGCCACGCCTGTTCTGATTCTGGAAGTCCAACGAGTGCGCGCGCATGCCCTTCGCTGAGTCGCCCCGCTGCGACTTCGTTCTGCACATCTGTTGAGAGATCGAGAAGGCGCAGTGTGTTTGCAACAGTGGTGCGCGCTTTGCCAGCGATCACCGCAATCTGTTCTTGTGTGAGCCCGAATTCATCGGCGAGTCGTCGATAGGCGTGCGCCGTTTCGATGGGCGACAGGTCGCTTCGCTGCACGTTCTCAATGAGCGCGAGTTCAAGGCGTGATTGGTTGCCAACCACGCGCACGACTGCGGGAATCGTGCTCTTCCCTGCGAGTTTTGAGGCGCGGAATCGGCGTTCACCGGCAATGAGCGTGTAGCCGTTCGGCCCCTCTTCGACGACGACTGGCTGCAACACGCCGTGCTCGCGAATGCTCTCAGCGAGCTGTGCAAGCTCGGCGTTCGAAAACTCTGTGCGTGGCTGATACGGGTTCGGCTTGATCTTGCTGAGCGGAATCTCCA
The DNA here is from genome assembly GCA_903851225.1 of uncultured Chloroflexota bacterium. Classification (GTDB taxonomy): domain Bacteria; phylum Chloroflexota; class Limnocylindria; order Limnocylindrales; family Limnocylindraceae; genus Limnocylindrus. Next base: position 18,282 of record CAINNT010000054.1, on the reverse strand, counting down.
GTGCGCCGGCACGCGTCGCGCCAACAGCACTTGCCGCCTCTGGGATCAGTGCGCCGAGGCCACGTCCTAGCCCGGTCGTCTTCTTTGCCATGCTCCCCCCTTATTACTAGCTGGCGCCCACAGGGGTTCCGCCGAACACCCGGGCATCGAATTCCGCAGCAGCCTGTGCGTACGATTCAGCACCGGACGTGCCTGGTGCGTAGCTTCGAATGGCAATCCCGTGGCTCGGCGCTTCAGCCAAGCGTACCGAACGTGGCACGCGTGCCTTGTAGACCAGTTCACCAAAGTGACTCTCCACCTCGCGGACCACGTCGCTGCCCAGTTTCGTGCGAGGATCGAGCATGGTCAAGAGCAAGCCATTGACCTGGAGAGCCGGGTTCAGACGCTCGCGCACAAGTCGAATGGTGGCCATGAGCTGGGAGAGCCCTTCGAGGGCGTAGTACTCGCACTGCACGGGAACGAGTACCCCATCAGCGATCGCGAGGGCGCTCACGGTGACCAGACCGAGCGACGGCGGGGTGTCGACAAGGATCACCTCGGCATCCCCAGCCGTGCGGAGTCCACGAGCGAGTTGGCGCTCGCCGCTCTCATCCCCAGTAGCGAGCTCAACGTCGATTCCAGCGAGATCTGCCGAGCCTGGAATCAGGGAAAGGTTCGGAATGGAGGTTGGTTGGGCCAGCTCAACGGCCGGCCGGCGCCCGACCAAGAGGTCGTACGCGGTTGGCGCGCCATCTGGGAGGGTGAATCCGAGGCCGCTGGTGAGATTCCGTTGCGGGTCGAGGTCCACGACAAGCACGCGACGCCCTGCATGAGCGAGTTCCGCGGCAAGATTGAGCACGGTGGTGGTCTTACCGACCCCGCCCTTCTGGTTCGCACACACGATGATTGGCGCGCGGGATCCGACAGGGTGCTGGGCGGTACTCACCCTCGTATCGTAGCAGGAGGGGGCTACAGAGGAGTTCCGGGGCCCTGTTTCACGTGGAACACCGGCTCAGCGGCGGAGGTGCGCCAAGTCGCGTGCGGGAGTATCCTCAGCGTATGGCTCGAAAGATTGGCTACGTGCTCGGAATCGTGCTCGCCGCCCTTATCCAGGTGCGCCTCTTCCCCGAGCTTGGCGTTGAACGACTACTCAACCTGCCCGTAGTTCTCCTGATTGTTACAGCCTCGATTGAACGCCGCACGCTCGTCCTCATTGCGGCAACAGCGGCAGGCCTGGTTATTGATACGACGCTTCTTCGCCCACTTGGGCTGTCGAGTCTGGCCATGGTGGTCGGCGTGCTGGTCGCCAGCCAGGTTCGTGGCCCTGGAAACGCCGTACTCGCGCGGCGCACTGTGGCGCTTGGGCTCGGGCTCGTTGCGAGCAACACCACGGTGCTCGCTCTCAGTCGCGGGGAGGGCGGCCAGCTCGGCGAAGGCCTAGCGGCCCTGGCGGCAAACCTCCTTGTCGGCATTGCCTTGGCGTGGGTTGGCCTCCGGCGGCGTAGTCGGTACCAATTCGACCCATCACTCCGCGGATAGGAGAGTAATGTGACTAACCCTCAGGTTTATCCTGGAGGTCGCGGACCGAGTGATCGAGAGGTACGTCGGCGCCGGCCGCTGCGCTTTTTCTCCGCAGCGCTGATCCTCTTGCTGACCTTTGGCGGGCTCGGCGGACGGTTGATGTTGTTGCAGATCGGCGCTTCAGGTTCAACAAGTTCCACGACTACGTTAGCCCGAGGGCATCGCATTGTTGAGGAGCTGATCACACCGGCACGTGGTCTCGTGTACGACCGCAGCGGACGTGTACTCGCAAAGAATGTCGCGGTGTACGCGGTGCAGATTCGTCCTGGTGACCTATCGCTCACCATTCGCGCGCAGGTCGTGAAGACGCTCGGTGAAATCCTCAACATGGACCCAGTGCGCATCATCACACTATTGGATCGCAGCACCGGGTCGCTCTGGGAGCCGATTCGAATTGCGAACAACGTGAACGAGCGCGCAGCACGACTGATCAACGAAGAGCGCGCCAGCCTACCCGGCGTTGAAACGATCGTTGAGGCTCGGCGTGTGTATCCATTTGGGACGTTGATCAGCCATATTGTTGGCTACGTTGGTCGTATCGATGCGGTGGAGGCGAGCACGCTTGCACCAGCGGGATACACCGTGGTGGATTTCATTGGTCGCGCCGGTGTTGAGGCGAGCTACGAAGAGGTCTTGCGCGGCTCCCCTGGGATCCGCCAAGTGGAGGTTGATGCGAAGGGTCGCATCGTCAGAGTTCTCGGCGTGACGCAACCGCCCGTTGATGGTTCATCGCTCACCCTCACCATCGACATCGAGGCACAGCAACGAGCAACGACTGCGCTGGAGTGGGGGCTCAAAGGGTCGCGGACACAAGAGGGCGTCGTTGCGTCAATGAATCCGCAGAACGGCGAGATCATCGCGATGGCCTCGCTTCCGACGTACGACAACAATGACTTCTCATTTGGGATCAGCAGCGCGAAGTATCAAAAGTATCTTTCCAACAAATACTCCCCACTCCTCAATCACACGGTTGGCTCGTACTTTCCACCGGGAAGCACGTACAAACTGGTGACGTATTCGTGCGCGTTGAACAACAACCTCGTCACGCCAACAACGCGGTTTCGGTCAACAGCATTTGTTGAGGTTGATGGCGAGAAGTTCTATGAGTGGAATCGTGCGGGATTCGGCGGTTCGTTGACGCCGGCGGAAGCCTACTCATGGAGCTCGAATGTGGTGACGTTCCAGCTTGCGCGTCTGATCAAAATTGATCGCTTGGCAGCCTGTGGTCGACAGTGGGGCTTCGGCGCACTCACGGGCATTGATCTACCGAGTGAAATTGCAGGGCTCGTTCCCGATCAAGCGTGGGCTCGGACAACCATCAACCGCGGACTCTACAACGCCGAGGTGCTGCAGTCGGCGCAGGGGCAGGGGTATGACCTGGTCACGCCACTTCAGGTCCTCAACTCATTTTCGGCACTTGCAAATAGTGGAACGCTTTGGAGGCCGCACGTTGTGTTGCACATCACCGACCCAAGTGGAGCCGTCACGCCCGTTGCGCCAGTCGTCAATGCGGAGGTGGGAATGCGCGAGTCAACCTATCGCGAAATGCGGATCGCAGGTCGCAAGATGGCGCTCAACCCTGGGCCGTCGCAAGGCATTTCGCGGATGCCGCTGTACGTCTCTGCCAAAAGTGGAACTGCGCAATACGGCGTGCGAGACGACCTCGGTCGCCTACCGTTTCACAACTGGATGGGCGGATTTGTTGCACCATCGAACGATTGGTCGAAGAGTGATTCGACCCTTGCCTTTGTCGTCTTCATGCATGGCACGAACACCGTAGGAAACGCGGCGAAAGAGGTGACGAAATATTACCTACAGCTGCAGTACGACTTGAAGCGGGACTATCGCACCCCGGCACTCCTTGCGCGCGGGAACTTCTTCGGTGAATAGACTTGATTCTCCACTCGGGTCCGCGCTACGGCGCGTGGACTGGATCGCTGCCGCTGCGGTGGGGCTCTTGGCGCTGACTGGACTCGGCATGGCGTGGCTCAATGCCCGTAGCTATGGGCAGGAACTGTTGACGCCGAGCTCCCTGTTTGTGCGATCGCTGACCTGGACGGCGCTCTCCGTCGCCATCTACGGCGTCACCACCCTGGTGAACTGGCGATGGGTGCGTACGTTCGCGTGGCCGCTCTACGCCGCCAATATTCTGCTCCTGATCGTCACGTTGATCTACGGCGTTGACTCCGGCGGCAACAATCGCGCCATCGCGATCTTCGGGCTAACGATTCAATCGAGTGAGCTCAGTAAGATCCTGACCCTCGTCGCGATCTCGACGGCACTCACGCGAGTCGATCGAGCCGGTGGTGGCCTGCAGGATCTCCTCCTCGCGGGGCTGATCGTTGCGCCTCCGTTCCTCCTCGTTGTGGCGCAACCCGATCTAGGTACCGCGATGGTTCTCGTGGCGGCGCTCTTCGGCGCCCTCTACGTATCTGGCGTCGCAAGCCGTTGGATAGCCGCCCTGGCGAGCCTCGTGGCCGGCGGAGGCGTAATCGCTTGGGTTGTGGTGCTCGCGGATTATCAGAAGGAGCGCCTCCTTGCCTTCATTGACCCAAACGCCGACCCCGCAGGACCGAAGTACCAGCTGTTGCGCTCCCTCGAAGCGATCAGAGGGGGCGGCCTGTTTGGCGCGGGTGTCGATGGCACCGCGACCATCACCCCCCTCCCCGTGCAGGAGAGTGACTTTGTCTTTGCGGCGCTCGTCCGCGCCTTTGGCGCGGTGGGTGGACTCTTCGTGATCGTCCTTCTCGCCGTGCTCGTCGGGCGCCTGATCTGGCACTCGTGGAACTCTTCGGATGAATTCGGGGTGATCTTCGCCGGTGGGATGGCCACCGTTGTCCTCTTTCAAGCCTTCGTCAACATCGGCATGAACCTCGGCGTTGCGCCGATTACGGGGATCACCCTCCCCTTCGTCAGCTACGGAGGGGCGTCGGCGGTGTCACTCGCCTTCGGGCTCGCCCTCGTGCAGAGCCATCGGGTTCACGACGGAGGCTCGTCGCCGCTCATGTAACAATAGAGCGCGGTTGACGCGAGAGAGCCCTGAACGTAGACTTCCCCTCCCGCGACTGACCCGTCCGTCAGACCGCGACCGCCCAGCAGGCGCCGCCTGTACGGCGCACAGACAGTGAGGACAGGGGAACCATGTACGCAGTCATCGAGACCGGTGGAAAGCAGTATCGCGTGGAGCTCGGCAGCGAGCTGCACGTTGAGCTGACCGGCGCTACCCCAGGGAGCGAGATCTCGTTCGACCGCATCCTTCTCGTGCGCACCGACTCAACCACAGAGGTCGGCACCCCTGTTGTTGCTGGCGCCAAGGTCACTGCAACGGTGCTTGGTCAGGAGCGCGGACCAAAGACGATCAGCTTCAAGTATCGACCGAAGGCGCGCAGCCGCATTACCAAGGGGCACCGCCAGGAACTTCACCGTATTAAGGTCACCGAAGTTGCAGTGAACGGCACGAGCGCGAAGGCGCTCTACGAAGCCGGTGCTGCAGATCGCGCCAAGGCGCAGGCCGCCGCCGCTGCCGCTGCCGCCGACAAGGCGAAGGCCGATGCCGCCGTTGCCGCATCGCTAAATGTTGGCGCCCCAGCCGAAAAGAAGACACCCAAGAAGCCAGCAGCCAAGAAGCCAGCAGCGAAGAGCGCCGACACATCGGCCGCCGACGCTGAGTAACGCAGCGAACGCTGAGAGAAGGAGACCCCCATGGCACACAAAAAGGCAGGCGGAAGTGTTCGCAACGGACGCGATAGCGCTGGTCAGCGACTCGGCGTGAAGGTTGGCGACGGCCAGAAGATCAACGCTGGCGGCATCATCGTGCGACAGCACGGCACCACCTTCGCCGCAGGTCGTGGCGTTGGACTGGGCAGCGACTACACCATTTATGCAACCGTCACCGGCACGGTGAAGTTCGATCACGCGTCGCGCACGAAGAAGCGCGTCAACGTCATCGCTTCGCCAGACGCGTAGAGAGTCGCCGATGAAGCCAGAGATTCATCCCAAGTACAACACCATCGAAATCACGTGCCTCGCATGCAGCACGAAGTTCTCGGTCGGCTCGACGCGAACCAGCGAGTTGAAGACGGAGGTCTGCTCCAACTGCCACCCGTTCTTCACGGGCAAGCAGCTGATCCTCGACACGGCCGGTCAGGTCGAGCGCTTCCAGAAGCGCCTCGGTCGCTCGCGCTGATCTCTGTGCGGCGCCGACTTGGCGTCGCTGCGCGAATCGCGCAGGATCGCTTCGCCGACGTTTCACGAGCACTACACGCCCTCTCTCTGAGTGCGCGTCCAACGAGTGGCGCAGCCTATGGCGGTCAGGCGCTCATCGATGGGGTGCTGATGCGTGGCCCATCGCACATCGGCGTGGCGCTGCGCGCTGTTGACGGCAGTATTGCCGTGACATCAGAACCGATCGCGACCGGACCTATTCGTCGACGACTGACGCGCATCCCTGTGGTGCGTGGCGCGGTTGTTCTATGGGAGACCCTCGCGTTAGGCAGTCGCTGGCTACTCCGAAGTGCCGACGTGTCGGCGGGTGAAGAGTCGCGAACAACCAGCGGTACTGGTTCACTGGTCGCCACGCTCGTCGTAACGCTGCTCATCGCAGTGGCGATCTTCAATGTGCTGCCGGCAATTGTCGCAGCGGCAATCGTGCACGCTCTCGGGTCGACGAACCTGCTCCTTGAGCGAGTGATTGATGGACTCTTGCAGGTAGCCATTCTACTGGGATACCTTGCCGCCGTCGGTCGCAGCAGCGATGTTGATCGCACCTATCGATATCATGGCGCGGAGCACCGCGCGATCCACGCGCTCGAGAACGGTGATGCGCTTACGCGCAGCGCGCTGTCGCGATGGCCAACCGCACATCCACGTTGTGGCACGGAATTTCTCGTGGTGGTCATTCTGGTGAGCATCGTCAGCTTCTCGCTGGTCGGTCGACTTGATCCGATTCCAACGGTGATCAGTCGTATTGCGGGAATCCCACTCGTTGCCGGTCTTGCGTACGAGATCCTGCGTCTGCTTGGTCGTTACCGTACAAATGTGATCGCGCGAGCGCTGGCAGCACCCGGCATTGCGGTGCAGCGCATCACGACACGTACACCGGATGACGGCATGCATGACATTGCCATCGTTGCGCTAACCGCGGTGGTCGAGGCGGAGGGCGGCGTAGTGCCGAGCGGTTCCGAGCGACCTGCCTCCCGCGCACTGCAGTCGGTAGCGGTGCACTGATGGCTGACGTGGCACAGCTCCATGCACGACTCGCGGCAGCGCTCAAGGTGCGCGCTGATCTTGAGGCGCAGTTGACGCTCCCCGAAGTCCTCGCGGACCACACCGCCCTCGCGCGAATCGGTCGTGAGTTGTCGCGCACCGCACCGCTCGCGGAGGCAGGTGCGGCGCTTGCAGCCGCGCGCCTGCGCGTCTCCGACTCACGCGCACTCGAGGCCGACCCAGGGGCGGACGCGGAGATGCGCGAACTGGCTGCAGCCGACCGCGCCGAAGCCGAAGCGATCGAGCGCGAGGTCCTGGAGCGACTCCCAGGTCTCCTCCTTGAACCGGATCCAAACGACGGTCGAGACCTGCTGATCGAGGTACGACCGGGCGCTGGAGGCGACGAGGCCGGAATCTTCGCCGGCGAGCTCTTTCGCGCCTATCTGCGCTACGCCGAACGCCAGGGCTGGAAGAGCGAGGTCGATGCGCTCAGCGAAACCGGCGTAGGCGGAATACGAGAAGGGGTCATGGAGGTCTCTGGCGATGGTGCTTGGGCCGCGTTCAAGTGGGAGGCAGGCGTACATCGCATTCAACGTGTTCCCGCAACAGAGTCCGCCGGGCGCATCCACACCAGCACCGCCACCGTAGTCGTGCTTCCCGTTGTGGATGCCGTCGACCTAGTCATTCCCGAGAGCGACATACGCATCGATGTGAAGCGCGCATCAGGCCATGGTGGGCAAGGCGTGAACACCACTGACTCCGCTGTGCGCATCACCCACATTCCGAGCGGCATCGTCGTTGAAATGCAAGACGAGCGCAGTCAGTTGCGCAACAAAGAGAAGGGGATGGCGATTCTGCGAAGCCGCATCATCGCCGCCGAAGAGGAGCGAAAGCGTGCCGCCGACTCCAAGGCGCGCAAGGCGTTGATCGGCAGTGGTGATCGCAGCGAAAAGATTCGCACCTACAACGGCCCGCAGAATCGCGTTACCGATCACCGGATTGGTTTCGACAAGTTCGATGTTCCCGGAGTTCTCGCTGGAGACTTCGCACCGTTCCACGAAGCACTTGCCGCCGCCGAGCAGGCGGCACGTCTGGCAGAATGATGAGCGACGAGCAGATCGCGAGCCGCCCGCTTGTAGAACGTGAGGCAGATGGCCCTGCGCTCTTGCGCGAAGCTACAGCGCGGCTTGAGGCGGCAGGAAGCCCAAGCGCGCGTCTCGACGCAGAGACTCTGCTAGCAGCCCTTCTTGGGACGCGCGTCACCACGTTGCGAACCGCCGTTGCCGCAGGGTTTCCCCTCCCGCTCCCCACACTCATTGAATTGCCCGAGCCAGAGCCGCTCAGTGACCGGCATCCCCAACTTGCAGACACGTTGCGTATCGCGCGCAGCGCACTCGCCTCCGGTGACGCACCAGCCGCACTGGCTGCGCTGGTAAAAGAGCGCGCAACAGGTCGACCGATTAGCCATCTCACGGGGCGACGTGGATTCCGCAGACTCGAGCTGCTTGTCACACCAGATGTCCTTGACCCGCGACCAGAGAGCGAACTGATCATTGAGACAGCACTCGCATTTCTTGCCGACCGTGTTGCCGCGGATCGTGCACTTGGTCGGACACCGCATCCGCTGAACGCCGCAGAGATCGGCACCGGGAGTGGCGCACTTGCTGTCGCACTCGCCGATGAATCGCCCATTCCGCTGCGCCTCACCGCCACCGATATCTCTGGCGATGCGTTGATGGTGGCGCGCGCAAACGCGTTGCGCTGCGGTGTCGCATCGCGCATCACCTTCATGCACGGTGATCTCGCTGAGCCGCTCCTTGCGGCGCGTGCACCTGGTGACCCCGCACACCTGGATCTCCTTATCGCGAACTTGCCCTATGTACCAACGGCAGAGGTTGATCAGGCGAGGGAGGAAGTGCGCGTTCGCGATCTTGCGCCACGTAACTTGGCGAGACTCGGCATTGCTGCGGAGCCGCGGCTTGCGCTCGACGGGGGTGGTGATGGGTTGGAGCTGATTCGCCGACTGATCGCAGAGCTTCCGAGGCTGTTGCGTCCTGGTGGTGCCGCGCTGTTGGAATTCGGTGACGGCCAAGGTGACGATGTTGTACGACTCACCGACGGTCTCGGCATCGGTTGGCGTGTGGCGATTCGTGGCGACCTGTCCGGTCGCGACCGCATGGCTGAAATCCGTCGAAGCGGTTAGCGCCGATGCCGGTGAAGCCCGCACTGCCGATTCGGCTGCTCGTCATGGATCTGGACGGGACACTGCTGCCGCACGGTGGCGTCATTGCAGAGCGCACCATTGATGCGATTCGTGCCGCACGCGCCAAGGGGGTGATCGCCACGATTTCGTCTGGGCGCAACGTGCCGTCGATCATTGAGTATGCCCACCAGATCGGTCTTGACGGCCCGCTCATTGGCATGCAGGGGGCCATTGCGCGTGAGATCCCAGCGAAGGGTGAACCTGGTTCGGGGCGCATGATCCGGCACTTCCCCTTCCCCGCTTACCTCGGCGCGAAGGCGGTTGAGTGGTGCCGCGAGAACAGCCTCTGGGGCCATGCGGTGATTCGCGATGACCTTCGTTTCGATGTGCGCGACCCGCACGTTCGCCAATACGAGACCTGGCTGCAAGGGGATGCTCTGAGGCGTCTCGGCACGGTGCCAGACCTGAGTGCTCACCTCGCGGAGCGGAAGCTGCACCTCTCTAAGGTGGTCGCCCACGCTCCCGAGGGGCATGTCGACGGCGTGCTCGACCGCGCTCGCGCCGCCTTTGCGGGCCAACTCGACGTCACCATCAGCCACCCCGAATACCTGGAGTTCACCGCCCCTGGGGTCAACAAGGGGACGGCGCTACGCTGGCTCGCCCGCAGGCTGAAGATCCCGCTCGGCCAGGTGATGGCCATCGGCGACCAGTACAACGACTTGGAGATGCTCGACGTTGCCGGGCATGGGGTGGCGATGGCCGGCGCGCCCGATCCGGTGCGCGCCGTGGCGCAATATGAGGCTCCCCGTTGTGAGGAGCACGGCGCAGCGCGCATGATTGAGCGCCTGATCCTTGGATCAGCGGGAGAATAGGAGTCACGGACCCCCAAAGGGGCCAAGGAGAGGAGGGGACCATGAGCAGCACGGCACACGATCCGCTGATGAACCTGAGCCTTCGCGAGATTGACCCCGAGCTTGACGCCATCTTCGTACGGGAGGCGGTGCGTCAACGTGATCACATCGAGTTGATCGCCTCCGAGAATTACACGTATGCCGCGGTGCGCGAAGCGCAAGGCTCCATCCTTACCAACAAGTACGCCGAGGGCCTTCCAGGGAAGCGGTACTACGCCGGTTGCGAATTTGTCGACGAGGCCGAAAACCTCGCACGAAACCGCGCACTGCAACTCTTTGTCGGAAGCGAACACGTCAACGTGCAGCCGCACTCAGGCGCATCGGCAAACATCGCGACCTTCACCGCCGCAATGTCGCCAGGCGACTCCTTTGTTGCCATGAGCCTTGACCAGGGTGGACACCTCTCGCACGGCGCATCCGTCAACATTTCTGGAAAGTGGTTCAAGCCGACGTTCTACGGCGTACGTGCCGATGACGGCTTGGTGGACTGGGATGCGGTGCACCGCGCGGTTGATGAGGCAAAACCAAAAGTTGTCATCGCAGGCGCCTCCGCGTATCCGCGGGCGCTTGACTTCGAAAAGTTCGCGAGCATTGCCCATGCAGCTGGCGCGAAGTTGATGGTCGACATGGCGCACATCTCGGGGCTCGTTGCCGCTGGGTTGCACCCGAGCCCATTCCCACACGCGGATTACGTCACCACGACCACACATAAGACGCTGCGCGGGCCGCGCGGCGGCATGATCTTTGCGCGTGCCGATGAGGCGGCTGCGATCGACCGAGCTGTCTTCCCTGGAAATCAGGGCGGACCGCTCATGCACGTCATCGCCGCCAAGGCGGTTGCCTACAAGCTGGCGTTGCAGCCTGAATTCCGTGCCTACATGCAGCGCACGCTCGACAACGCACAGGCGCTTGCAGCGGCACTTGCTGCGCGTGGGTTTGGCGTGATCAGCGGTGGCACCGACAACCATCTCATCTTGTGCGACGTGACCCCGCTTGGTGTGACGGGCAAGGAGGCGACCGCAGCGCTCGAAGCGGTGGGCGTGACGATCAACAAGAACAGCATTCCGGGCGAGACACGTTCGCCGATGGTGACGAGCGGTGTGCGCTACGGCACGCCGGCGGCGACGACGCGCGGCATGGGACGTGCGGAGATGGAGCAGATCGCACAGTGGTCGGTTGAGGCGATCGCTGCGCGCGAAGATGCGGCGAAGCTTGAGCAGATCCGCCGCGAGGTGACCAGGGTTGCGCGACAGTTCCCTGTCCCAGGTGACGATGCTGCGGAGCTAGCGGCACGCGAGAGCTAATGGAGAACGCTCCGCTCTATCTCACCATCGCCGCTCTCGCAGCTGCCGTAGCCCTCGTGGGCACACAGGTGGTGCGCCGCGTTGCCGTTGCGTTCAATCTTGCTGACGCGCCGAATGAGCGACGCATCAACACCACGTTGATGCCGCGCGCCGGAGGCTTCGCCGTCGCGCTCTCCTTCTTCGTGGTTGGTGCAACGGTAACGGTGCTTGCCGCTCCGCTCGGCCTGACCGGCGGAACACCGCTACCACCATCTGGTATCGCGGCGCTCCTCTTTGGGGTTCTGCTGGCGGGCGTCATCGGCCTCGTCGATGACCGCTTCGATCTACGTGCGCGGTGGCAGCTCGCCGGGCAGCTGGTGATTTCGGCGGTGCCGATTGCCTTCGGCGTCCGAATCGCGATCTTGTCGAACCCGTTCGGTGCGGGCGACCTCCTGATCCCCGATGTGTTTGGTCTTGCCCTCACGCTCTTCTGGGCGCTTGGCATGCAGAACGCGATGAACTTTATCGATGGGCTCGACGGCCTCTCCGGGGGGATCGCCCTGATTGCCGCGACCACCCTTGGGCTCATCGCCCTTCCAGCTACCCCCCTCCTCGCCGCCCTCTGCTTCGCGTTGGCCGGCGCCCTCGCCGGCTTCCTGCGGCACAACTTCTATCCCGCCTCCATCTATATGGGAACGAGCGGGATCCTGGCGGTCGCTTACGCCCTTGCGGTCCTCTCCCTCCTCGGCACCGCCAAGGTCGTGGCCGCGTTGCTGATCTTGGGGGTACCCATCATCGACGCCTTCTTCGTGATCGTGGGGCGGCTCCTCGCTGGGCGCTCTCCGTATAGTGCGGACAAGACGCACATTCACCAGCGACTGCTTGATGCGGGGCTCAGCCATCGCGGCGCCGTGCTCGCCCTCTACGGGGTCACCCTCCTCCTCTCGGTTGGGGCGGTGGTGCTGACCGCAAGCGCTGCGCTCTATGCCTTCGCAGGGCTCCTTGTGCTGCTCGGCGGGGCAATCGTCTGGCTCTCTCGACGCGCCGAGCGCCGCGCATGAGCACCCCCGACTCGGCGCCACAAAACGAACGCGAGATTGGCGACCCTCGGCTAGAATCTCCGCAGATTCCTGATGAGGTTGTTGGCCTGATGTCCGACATGGGCAAGGGTGCGTATCTCGCCCTCTTCTCGCAGATCGGCATCACCCTTCTCATTGCGAATCTCGGTGGAGCACTCCTCGGACATTGGGTTGACGGCCAGCTCAACAGTGAACCGATCTTCTTGGTCCTTGGATTCATCGGCGGATTTGGCGCCGGCGCGGTGGGTGCAGCACGGCTAGTGCAGCGAATGCTGCGCCGCCTCGATGCGCTTGATGCTGCCGCGAAGGCAGCGAAACGAGAACGTGAAGCAAAAGAACGAGACGCCGCACGATTGAGAGGGAGGGTTGAATGAGCGTTGCTCCGGCGAAGAAGAGCTCGACGAAGCGCACCCTTCTTCTTGCCGCACTTGGCGTCCTCGCCCTTGACGCGTTCGCGATTGCCGTGGCTGGTGGCGTGGGCCTTAAAGATTTCCCAGGCGGCGTTATTGCGAAGGCACTGGAGCCGATCGTGCCTCACACCGTCATCAATCTCGGCGGCGAAGAGCATCATGCCGCCACCCTCTTTGACTTCTATCCGTCAATCACTGGCTCGATGATCATGAGCTGGATCGTGATGGCGGTCGTCATCATCCCGCTGACGATTGCAGCGCGACGACTCAAAGAGATCCCAAGCGGCGTTCAGAACGTGTTGGAGTTCGCCATCGAAGGCCTCACCTCGTTTGCGATGGGCATTGGAGGTCCAGGTGCGAAGCGCTTCATTACCTTCTTCCTCGCCTGCTTCCTCTTTATTGCCGTGTCGAACTGGTCTGGCCTTATCCCAGGGGTTGGTCGCGTGCATGAGTTCCGCGCACCAACCAGCGACGTGAATGTCACCGTTGGCTTGGCGCTGGTTGCATTCGTCTACTTCCACTACCAGGGCGTCCGCGCGCTCGGCGTTGGTGGCTACCTCGGTAAGTTCTTCACGCTAAAAGGTGGCATCGTCGGCCTCTTCGTCGGCGTGTTGGAGTTCTTCTTGGAGCTCGTCAAGCCGGTGACCTTGGCGATGCGACTCTTCGGCAACATCTACGGCGGTGAGCTCGCCCTTACCGTCATGACCACGATCACCCTCGCCTTCATCCCAGTTGCCCTGTATGGCCTCGAGCTCTTCGTCGGTCTCATGCAGGGGATCATCTTCAGCGTCCTTGTCCTCGTCTTCACCATGCTCGCCATGGAGGGGCACCACGAGGAGGGGCACGATGAACACAGCCCGGCGGCGGCCGGGGATGGCGCGACGGCGGGAGCCGAATCGCGAGTTGCGGCACACTAGCCGCAGGCAGTAACGGAACGTCGGACGCACGGCACGAGTCCGGGCGGCGACACAGTAGGAGGTAGGAACCATGGACAAGCTTCAGGCGGGCATCGCGGCCCTCGGCGTAATCGGGCCGGCCCTCGGCGTAGGCATTGCCACTGCGGCAGCTGCAAGCGCAATCGGTCGCAACCCAGAGGCTGCAGGTGCAGTCCGCGGCGTCTTCATCATCGGTGCTGCATTCGCAGAAGGCCTCGGCGTTCTCGCGATCGTGCTCGGCATCCTTTCACTCGTTTTGTAAGGCGACTGACCACCGATGCAGGTAGTCGACCTGGTCCAGGGGGCGATTGGCGCCATCCCGTTCGCTGAGGCCGCCGCTGGCGAAGCCGAAGGCGCCGGGCTGAGCTTCAACCTCTTCTGGATCCTTGTCTCAGCGGCAAACTTCGCCTTCTTCATTATTGTGCTGCGCGCAGCTGCGCTCGGCCCGATCACGAAGATGCTCGATGAGCGACGCGAGCGCATCGAACGCGGGCTTCGCGAAGCTGCTGAGGCCACGATCGCCAAGAGCCGTGCGGAAGAGGCGGCTGGTGCCACCCTCGCCGAAGCTCGACGCGAGTCGAACGAGATCCGCGCCAACGCCGAGAAGGCTGCGGCACAGATTCGTGATGAGCAGGCCGCCGCACTGAAGGCGGAGTTGGATCGCATGCGAGCCGACGCCACCAAGGAGATTGAGGCGGCGCGCGTCAGCGCCCTTGCCGCAATTCGCAGTGAGGTTGCCGATCTCGCCATTGGCGCCGCCACCAAGGTGGTCGGCTCGTCGATGGATGGCGAACGTCAACGTGCCCTCGTGGGCGAGTTCTTGGACGAGCAGTCCAAGAAGGGGAACTAATCGTGGATCGACCGCTCGGCTCTGCACGACGGTATGCAGCGGCACTCCTTGGCCTGGCCAAGGATCCGTCGACGGCGGCATCGCTGGCAGACGAGCTCGATCGCCTTGCGGCGGTGATCGCATCACCGGGCGCACGTCAGATCCTTGATGACCCACGTACGCCAGCGGAAGGCCGAGCGGCAGCAATTGCAACGGCGGCAGGCGGCACGCTGAGCGCACACATTCGCACGTTGATCGGCATGTTGGCGCGACGTCGCATGCTCGCGTCGATCCCGGCGATTGCCGAGGCTACGCGCGACGCGCTCAATGCGCGCAACGGCATCACCATTGCACGCGTGGTCACCGCCGTGGAGGCGAGCCCAGCGGAGCGCACGCGATTTGAATCGCAGGCCGCCGTGATGGCGGGCCGCGCAGTTCAGATGTCGTACGAAGTAGATGCAAGTCTCGTTGGCGGAGCAACGCTCCGTGTTGGCGATCGGCTTGTAGATGGCAGCGTTAAGGGGCGGCTCTCGCGCATGCGTGAGCGGATCCTCTCGGTCGCCGGCTGAACCGGCAGAGCGCGTAGAGCAGCGAGGAGCGAGAGATCATGGCGATCAATTCCGACGAGATCATCAGCATTCTGAAGGCCCAGATCGACGGGTTCGACGGGAGCGCAGAATCGCGCACCGTTGGCACCGTTGTCGAGGTGGGCGATGGCATTGCACAGGTCTACGGACTTTCAGGCGCGCTCTCGTCTGAACTTCTGGAGTTCCCGAACGGCGTTGCCGGCATGGCCTTGAACCTTGGCGAAGAGACTGTCGGCGCCGTGCTCCTCGGCGATGCGAAGTCCATCAAGGAAGGCGACACCGTCAAGACGACCGGCAAGGTCGTCGAGGTGCCAGTCGGCGCCGAGCTGATCGGGCGTGTCGTTGACCCGCTCGGTCGACCGCTCGACGGCAAGGGTCCAATCAACGCGAAGAAGTCGCGACCAGTGGAGCGCATCGCTCCTGGCGTGATCAGCCGCAAGTCGGTCACCACACCAGTGCAGACCGGCATCAAGGCCGTCGACGCACTGATTCCGATCGGTCGCGGCCAACGTGAGTTGATCATCGGCGACCGCCAAACTGGCAAGACCGCCGTTGCTGTCGACACGATCATCAACCAGAAGGGGAAGGGCCTCATCTGCATCTACGTTGCGATCGGTCAGAAGCTTTCGACCGTGCGCACGGTAGTGGCGCAGCTTGAGAAGCAAGGCGCGATGGCGCACACCGTCGTTGTGGTTGCCGGTGCCGAAGATCCAGCACCGCTCCAGTACCTCGCACCATTCGCCGGCTGCGCGATTGGCGAGGAGATCATGGAGAACGGCGTCACCATCGACGGCGTGCTCGTGCGCGATGCACTCTGCGTCTACGACGACCTTTCGAAGCACGCGGTGGCCTATCGCGAAATGGCACTCCTCTTGCGCCGACCGCCGGGACGCGAAGCCTACCCGGGCGACGTCTTCTATCTGCACAGCCGTCTGTTGGAGCGCGCAGCGCGCCTCTCCGACGATCTCGGCGGCGGTTCGCTGACGGCGCTGCCGATCATCGAGACGCAGGCGGGCGACGTGTCGGCCTACATTCCGACGAACGTCATCTCGATCACCGACGGCCAGATCTTCTTGGAGACCGACCTCTTCAACGCCGGTCAGCGACCCGCGGTGAACGTTGGTATCTCGGTGTCGCGCGTGGGTTCCGCCGCGCAGACGAAGGCGATGAAGAAGGTTGCCGGTCCGTTGAAGCTCGACCTTGCGCAGTACCGCGAACTTGCGGCCTTCGCACAGTTCTCGGGCGACCTCGACAAGTCGACACGCGACCAGCTGACGCGCGGCGAGAAGCTCTCGTCGATCATGCGCCAGCCGCAGTACCAGCCGGTCTCCATGGAGAAGCAGGTTGCGATTCTGTACGTGGCCTCGAAGGGGAAGCTTGACGACGTACCGACGCCACGCGTTGGTGAGTTTGAGTTGGGCTTCGGCACCTTCCTTGAGCGTGAGCGCGGGGCGATCCTGACGAGCATCGCCAAGGAGAACGCGATCTCCGACGAGTCGGCGAAGGGTCTCGATGAGGCCGTCGACGCATTCCGAAAGGGGTTCCTCGCCTAACGGCGAGGGGCGAGCGGCGGGGAGCACATGCCAAGTCAGCGCGAGATTCGACGACGAATCGGCTCGGTGAAGAACATTCGCCAGATCACGCGCGCCATGCAGTTCGTTGCCGCCTCGAAGCTCAAGCGCGCCCAAGACGCCACGCTGGCGAGCCGCCCGTACGGGCACTCGATCGACGAGGTCATCGCCGACCTGGCTTCGGTATTGGGCGAAGAGGGGCACCCTCTTCTACGCACCCCGGAGAGCGGCGCACCGCGCACGATCGTGCTCTTCACGACCGATCGCGGCCTTGCAGGCGCCTTGAACAGCAACCTGATCCGCTTCGCCCTGAAGGAGCTTGAGACGGCTGGCGCAGGGAGCACGATCATCACCGTCGGCAAGAAGGGGCGCGATGCGCTGGCGCGTGGCGGCTACGAGATCAGCGCCGCCTTCCCGGGCTACGGCGACAAGCCAGCATTCGGCGACGTCACCGCGCTGGTCAGCCTCTTGGTCGACGACTTCCTCGCCGGTCGATCGGCAGGTGTCACCCTGATCCACCCAGCGTTCATCTCGACCTTGACGCAACGCCCAGAGGCGGTGCAGCTGCTACCGATCAAGGCGTCGGCCGATACCGCCGGCATCCCTGGGAACCAGTTCCTCTTTGAGCCCGACCCAGCCGCGGTGCTCGAGGCGCTGCTCCCTCGCTACGTCGCGACACGTATCTTCCAAGGCGTGCTCGAGACCACGGCGTGCGAGCAGTCGAGCCGCATGGTGGCGATGAAGAACGCAACCGAGAACGCAGGTGAGCTCATCAGCGATCTCACGCTCACGTACAACAAGGTCCGACAGTCGAACATTACGCGTGAAATGATCGAAATTGCTTCAGGCGCAAGCGCGAACTGAACGTAGAAAGGCAGGAGGAGTGATGGCGAACGCAACCGCAGCAAAGGCAGGAGCCGTAGGAACCGTCGTCTCGATTACGGGGCCAGTCGTTGACATTGAGTTCGCCGCACGCGAGCTGCCAGCGATTTACAACGCCGTACGCATTGATCGAACCGATGGTTCGCTCGTCGTAGAGGTCCAGCAGCACCTTGGCAACAATCGCGTGCGAACCGTCGCCATGACCACCACCGACGGGCTCGCCCGCGGCGCAAAGGCGACCGATCTCGGCGCGCCGATCTCGGTGCCAGTTGGCGCAGGAACGCTCGGTCGTGTGTTCAACGTGCTCGGTGAGCCGATCGACCAGGCCGGCGACGCGAAGGTCGATCAGCATCTGCCCATTCACCGCCCTGCACCACCGTACGAAGATCTCACCACCGAGACCGAACTCTTCGAGACCGGCATCAAGGTCATCGACCTCGTCTGCCCATTCAAGAAGGGCGGAAAGATCGGCATCTTCGGCGGCGCCGGCGTCGGCAAGACCGTCGTGATCCAGGAGCTGATTCGCAACGTTGCGCAAGAGCACTCCGGCTACTCCGTGTTTGCGGGCGTCGGCGAGCGATCACGCGAAGGGAACGACCTGATCGGCGAAATGCGCGACTCAGGCGTTATCGACAAGACCGTGATGGTGTTCGGCCAGATGAACGAGCCACCTGGAGCACGTCTTCGCGTTGCGCTCTCGGGCTTGACGATGGCCGAGTACTTCCGCGATGCGGAAGGTCGCGACGTGCTGCTCTTCATCGACAACATCTTCCGCTTCACCCAGGCGGGCTCTGAGGTGTCCGCGTTGCTCGGCCGCATGCCAAGCG
>CAINNT010000053.1 GCA_903851225.1 uncultured Chloroflexota bacterium | reverse complement strand
TGCGATCGCTGGTCCTGCGCACGCTTCCTTCGACTTGATAGCGAACCTTCAAGGCTCGGGCGATCTCACCTGGACTGGCCTGATTGCTCTTGAACCGCGCAACGGCGTTCCACGACAGCACGGTCAGCGCTGAGAATCTGCCGAGCGCCGCGATGAGGTCTTGTGTGACGCCATCGGAGAAAGACGCCGAGGCGGCAGAATCGCCAGCCAAGGTGAACGGTACGACGGCAATCATCGGCTTGCCGACAGAGCTCAACGGGGGAGGTGCAGGCCCAATTGGCTCGCCGGTGCGAGGGCGCAAATAGCTCCCCAGAGCTGACACAATCAGCACTGCCACGGCGCACACGCCTATCAGGCGACGGACCTGCTTGCTTGCGCCAAGCTTGTTTGCCATCGCCGTCCAGAGGACATGAGGTCGGCTTGAGATCACGCTGCGCCGTATACGCTTCGGATGAAGAAGTCCGCCACGAAACGGGGTGGGTTGTGCCGTGTGAAGCTCGCCCCGGCTTGACGATGGGTCTGATGCCAGAGGCTCGCCATGCAAGACTGCGTTGGCCGAGACGACGTTGTCAGGCACCGCAATCGACGCTGGAGCGACCTCACCTTCAACTGTTCGCGCAACGTGGGCATCGAAGCGATAACCACGGCGAGGTACGGTCCTGATGAGCCGTTGTCCGTCCTCGCTCAGTGCGCGCCTCAGCTCGCCGATCACTTGGACGAGAGCGTCGTCCGTGACGGTCACCTCGGGCCAGACGGCCGCGAACAGATCCTCCTTGGAAACGAGCCGCCCGTCATTCTCCGCCAGAAACCGAAGGAGGGAGAAGGCTTTCGGCCGCAGCACGATCTCCCTTCCCTCGCAGGTAAGAGAGCCTCGATCGAGATCGAGAACATATCGATCAAAGCTAAGGCGCCTGCAGCGCATCGGCCTTGCCTGTTCTGCGGGGGCCTCGTTCATCGAGTCGTTGCTTTCGACGTTGAGCTATCCCCGATTGGAGACCCGACGACACCCAATCGTATGATCGGTTTGGAAGGTCTTTGTCTGCTGGCCGGGGTACTGCGGTCAAGGTCCACGGCTCTCAGGTGCAGCGAACGGCGCGAAAGTGATGTGCCGCCCTCCCACGACCTCAAGGGTGTTAAGCCTATGCTGCAATCGCTCTGAGCCGCTCAGGGGCACTCGTGCCGAATCCCAGCCAATCATGTCGGCCATGGCAAGAATGCGTCGGGTAGTGGCCTCATTTCACGCCGAGCCGATCTGTCGGGCCGGCTTAGTTGATGTCGGCCAGGAGACGGGTCAGCAGTGCGCGAAACCGCGCGGGGTCCTCGATCTGTGGGATGTGACCGACGCCGCGCATCAGCTCGAGGCGGGCGTCGCGGATGAGGCTGGCGATGCGCTCGCCTTGCGCTGGCGGGGTGATCGTGTCGAGTTCGCCCCAGATCAGGCGCGTCGGTGCGCGGATGGTCTGGTAGGCGTGGGGTCTCAGACTGTGCGCCGTCGCATCCGTTGCAACGAACGCCCGCGCCCAGACGACGAAACCGGATGTCGTGCCCGTGCGCATCATCGGGCGGCGCAGCACCTCGACGAGCACAGGCGTCGCGGCCTCCTTGCGTGCGACCATGCCCGCGAGCATGCGCTGCGTCAGCATCGGATTGGTGGCCGTCGCCGAG
>CAINNT010000052.1 GCA_903851225.1 uncultured Chloroflexota bacterium | reverse complement strand
GGACAGGATCGCGTCGCGAAGTCGGCGCAGGCTCTTGGCCTCCGCCGAGGGGAGCGCCTCGATGTAGGCGGACACGGATGGGGCGGTATGTCGGGGCCAGGTTCCTGCCATCGCAAACTCCTGCACGTATAAGGGGGCTGGTGGAGCTGAGGGGATTCGAACCCCTTACCTCGACAATGCGAATGTCGCGCTCTACCAATTGAGCTACAGCCCCAGCGGAGCGGCAGAATACCACGACGACGGCTAGCATCTGGGGATGAACCCACTCGTCCTTGCCCTCATCTCTGCCGCCATGTGGGGCTGCACCGACCTCGTCACGAGTTATGTCGGGCGACGGATCGGCTCACTTCGGGTGGTGGTGATCGCCGTATCGACATCGCTCCTGTTGGCGGGATCGGTCGCAGTTGCGCGCGGCGCACTCTCCACGAATTACGACCCGGCGATCGTTGGCGGCACACTCCTCCTGGGTGTCGCGGCGGGCGTGGCGTACATCGGCGTCTTCACCGCGTTTCGTCTCGGCCCACTCAGCGTCGTCTCTCCCACGATCTCGGCGTACGGTGCGCTCGCCGCATTCCTCGCGGTGATTTTTCTCAACGAGCATCTAACGCTTGCCCATGTTGGCGGCGTGATCGCCGTTGGAATTGGGATCAGCCTCCTTGGCCTGCAGACGACTGGCACGGGACGCGATCGACGCGCCTCACTGGCAAGCCCCGGTGTGGCATTTGCCCTGGTTGGGCTCCTCTTCTTCGCCATCATCACGGTGCTTCTCACGATTCCCATCAAGGCGTATGGCTGGAGTACCGCGATCGCCCTCTCGCGAGTCGGCAACCTGGTCACGGTGTGGTTGATCTTCCTCGCTCTCTATCGGTATCGAGCACGGTTGCCGAAGTGGGGGCGTCATGACCTGCTCGGGGAGGGGCAGCACCTCGATCGTTTCGGCTTCGCACTCGCCACCCTAGTTGGGCTCGGTGACACGGTCGCCTTCTTCATCTTCGCCGCGGCACTCGAGGAGGGGCCAACCTGGGCTGTCTCGCTCCTCAGCTCGCTCGGCCCGATCATCGTTGTGCTCGGTGGGCTCTTCGGCTATCGCGAGCGGCTGCGCCGCCCTCAAGTGGTGGGCCTCGGCGCTCTTGCGGTGGGGCTGGTGCTCGCCACCCTCCCGGCATAGCCCCCTTGCGGAAGTAGAACGCCTGTTCTATTATGAGGCGTAGGCGAGGGCAGTATCCTCACGAGGTGTTGCCCCATCTCGGCCCTCGCCTAACTCCTCCCCTTCGATTCAGCTCAACGCTCCTCGTTGCCCTCCCGCTGTTCCTCGCCGGCTGCTTTGGTTCTGGCACCCCTACGCCGTCACCCAGCCAGACGGCCACCACCGTCATCTCGACAGAATACGGTCGTGTCTGGGGGGCGCTCCCTGCCGACTTCCCGCTTCTGGCCAGCGGGCATGCGCTCGTGCGCCTCGACGTGCAGTCGAGCGGTGCGATCTGGAGCCAGATGGGTGTAAACGAAGCGACCGCTGCGGCGATCGACGAGCTGCGTCGATTGGCATGGGATGTTCAGGAGCCAACCGGCACCGCAACTGCGCGTCAAATCATCGCCACGCGAAATCAGGGAGCGTGCACCCTCACCATCGTGGTGGAGCCACTCGGCACGCGCACCTCACTCGTCGTTTATCTTGGTGAGGGCTGCCCCAAGCCGTAGCCCGCTGAAGGAGGAGTGATGGCACCGAAGTTGACGCGACGCGAAATCGTTCTACCGATCTTGCTCGTGGTGGGACTCTTTGCGCTGACCTTTGCGCTGATCGCTGCCCAGGTCGCGGGGGCGAAGGCCTAGCGCTTCCCCTTGCGTCGCTCCGCCTCCATGCGGCGACGATCACGCTCGGTTGGTTGATTCGGACTCATTGCGCGCAAGAAGCGCCCATACCAACCGGCAAATGCGCCGGCCAGGATGCCCGCCGCAGTCACACCATACACGTCAGCAAGCATCGCCCCCGGGTTGCCAATGTTTGTCGCAATCCCTGCGAGGAGACCCTTCACTGGATTGCCGTCGATGAGTGACGACATCGCATCAGATGCGCCAACGATTGCCGATGCTCCATAGGTGATCACACCGAAGATGCCCCCGATGAGCCATGCGCCACGACGAGTGAGCATGCCGCCGAGAAAGGCCACGACGAAT
>CAINNT010000051.1 GCA_903851225.1 uncultured Chloroflexota bacterium | reverse complement strand
TCAACCGCGTCGGCAACGGCGAGCGAGAACTCGGCGGCAACGCGCCACCAACGATCGGCATCACCAGGAAGTGGCGAGCCAGCACCGGCGCGTATCACCAGGCTCATCAACAAGCCGGTACCAGGTGCGTCGAGCCAGGTGCGGCCGCGACGACCGCGACCGGCGCTGTGTGTCTCGGCGCGACTCAGGAGTGGCGTGTCGGCGGCAACGAGCCCCGCTGCACTTCGCTCGCGTGCAACGTCGTTGGTTGAGCCAACCTCGGTGAGTCGCTCAACAACAATCTGTGTCAGAGCAACTACTCCTCGTCGACGGGGTCGGGCGTCGCCAAGTCAAACGCATCGTGCAACGCCTGCAGCGCGCGCGGTGCGTCGGATTCGCTCACGATGCACGTAATGCGAATTTCGGAGGTCGAGATCATCTGAATGTTGATCTTCGCGTCGGCGAGTGTGCCGAACATGCGCGCGGCGTAGCCTGGCGCATTCTGAATGCCCGCACCAACAATGGAGACCTTCGCCACGCTCTCGTCGATTTCGAGCGCCCGTGCGCCGATCGACGAGCGAATCTGTTCCAGCACCGGGCGCGCGGCGGCAAGGTCGACGCGCGAGGTGGTGAACGAGAGGTCGGTGGTGCCGTCGTGCGACACGTTCTGCACGATCATGTCGACGTTGATGTTCGCCGCCGAGAGCGGATCGAACACCGAGCGCGCGATGCCGGGCTTGTCGGGCACGGCAACCATGGTCACCTTCGCCACCTTCGTATCGGCCGCCAGGCCACGAACCTTATTGCGCTTCTCCACCTGCGTATCCTCCTTGATCACCGTTCCTGGGTGCTCCTCGAACGAGCTGAGCACCTCGATTGCCACGTTGTTGACCCAGCCAAGCTCCACGGCGCGGGTCTGCATCACCTGCGCCCCCTGGTTGGCGAGCTCCAGCATCTCCTCGTACCCCACCACCGGGAGCTGTCGGGCGGCGGGCACGGCACGAGGGTCGGCGGTGTACACCCCACGCACGTCGGTGAAGATCTGACAGCGATCGGCACCCAGGGCCGCAGCCAACGCCACCGCCGAGGTATCGGAGCCGCCACGGCCGAGGGTTGTCGTCTCGGACCCGTCGCTTACCCCTTGGAACCCAGCCACGATCACCACTCGGCCAGCGTCGAGCTCGGCCCGCACTCGGCGAGGCTCGATGCCGGCGATGCGCCCCTTGCCGTAGGTGCCGTCGGCGCTGATGCCGGCCTGGGCGCCGCTCAGCGACACGGCGTCGGTGCCCCGCGCGATGAGCGCCATGGCGAGCAGCGCCGCTGATTGAATCTCACCCGTGGCGAGCAACGCATCTTGTTCGCGCGCGTTCGGCAGTGCACCGCCCGTTACCGAGGAGGCCAGCGCCAACAGATCGTCGGTGGTGTCGCCCATCGCGGAGACGACCGCGACAACATCAAACCCAGCGGCGCGATCGCGCGCGATGCGCGCAACGACGGCGGCGATACGCTCAACAGAACCGACTGAACTTCCGCCGTACTTCTGAACGAGCAGCTTCGACGTTGCGGTCACTTGACTCCGACCGAACGAAGGATGCGTACCCCCTCTTGGTCGACCTCAATCTGTTCGGCGTGTCCACCCACGCCCGTCTCGGCGGCGACCGCGTCGAGCGCCGCGATCACTGCGGCGATGCCATCGTCACCGCGCTCGTCATCAACAATCGCCAGCACTGCAGAGCCGGAGCCTGCGAGGCAGGCACTGGTCGCGCCAGCGTTGAGTGCGGCGGCGAAGATCTTCGGGAGCGCCGTGTACTTCTTGATGCGATAGGGCTGGTGCACGCGATCGTCGGAGAGGATCGCAAATCCACCCACCTCGCCCGCCTCGAGCGCGGTGATGCCCAACGCCAACCGTGATGCGTTATGCACCGCATCCTCCATGGGAACGATTCGAGGCAACACGGCGCGCATCACACTCGTTTCAAAGCGCACGTCGGGAATCAGCACCACGGGGATCGCATCGTGCGGGATGTTGATGATGCGCGCGGTCAGCACCCCGTTCGTGCGACCACTCGCCACACAGCCGCCAAAGATGGCGGGGGCCACGTTGTCGGGGTGCCCCTCGATCTCATCAGCGGCGGCAAACAACCGATCGGTCAGCGGATCGCTGAACGACTCAAAGCACGACCCACTCACGCCCGACGCACCTGCCGCCGTGCCGGCAAGTGCGGCGCCAGCGAAGAGACCACCAACAACTGCCGCAGCGGAAGAACCCAAGCCGCGCGAGAGTGGAATGGTGTTGACCGCCGTGACGGCAAGGTCGAGCGCATCGGCGCCGGTCACGCCCGCAATCGACAGCCCGCGATAGACGGCATCGAGCGCCATGTTCGTGCGGTTGTGCGCCAGCTCTGCGGCGCCCTCGCCCGAGGCGCCGTACGTCACGGTGCCCTTTCCAGAGCCATCAATGCCCGTGACCTGCACGGTGAGTTCGTTCGTCATCTCGAGGGCGAGGCCGAGCACGTCGTAGCCGGCGCCAAGATTCGCCACGGTCGCGGGGACCGCTACGGTGACCGATCGACCGACCAGAGCCTCTCCCTTCATGACGCCTCCTTCGCTCTTCGCTACCAGCCGAGCGCACGGCGAACGCCGGCGACCGTTGCATCTGACGTGCGGATCTCACCAATCAGACGCGACGCGGTATCGGGGTCCTTCAGGCCGAAGCCCGTCATCACCGCCACGATGCGCTGCGACCCATCAATCGAGCCATCGGCGATGGCTTTGCGCAGGCCCGCAATTGGTGCGGCACATGCTGGCTCCACGAAGATGCCGCCCAGGCGAACGATGTCGGCCTGCGCGCGCAGTATCTCGTCGTCGGTGACGGCGCGAATCAAGCCGCCCGACTCGTCGCGCGCGGCGATCGCCGAATCCCACGACGCGGGCTTGCCGATGCGAATCGCGGTGGCGACCGTCTCAGGGTTAGCAACGGGCGCACCAGAGACAAACGGCGCGGCACCCGCCGCCTGGAAGCCCGCCATGCGCGGTCGGCGTGTGGTGCTACCGATGCGCACCGCGTCGGTGAAGCCGCGCCAGTAGGCGCTGATGTTGCCGGCGTTTCCAACAGGGAGCGCCAACACGTCGGGGGCGTCGCCCAAGTCGGCGATGATCTCGTGCGCCGCGGTGGCTTGCCCCGCGATGCGATGCGGATTGATGGAGTTCACGATCTCCACCCCCCCACCACCGGCACCGAGCTCGCGCACGATCTCGAGCGCATCGTCGAAGTTGCCATCAATTGAGATGACCTTTGCCCCTGCGGCAAATGCCTGCAGCAACTTGCCCGCGGCGATCTTGCCGGCAGGCAGCAGCACGATTGCCTCGAGCCCCGCGGCGGCGGCGTAGGCGGCGGCCGAAGCCGAGGTGTTGCCGGTGCTGGCGCAGACCACGGCGCGCGCGCCCGACTCTGCCGCCTTGGCAACCGCCACCACCATGCCGCGATCCTTGAAGGAGCCGGTCGGGTTCGCCCCCTCGACCTTCAGCCACAGGTCCGCTGCGCCAATCGCCGCACCGAGGCGCGGCACCTTCACTAATGGTGTGGCGCCTTCACCAAGGGTGAGCATCGGCGTAGCCGCGGTTACGGGGAGCAGTTCACGGAAGCGCTCCAGCAGGATCGGCCGTGCTGCGCCGGAGTCGCTCACTTCGCGCCGCGCTTTGCAGCCTTGATCCACGCCGGAGCCGGTGCCGCAGTCGCGGGTGGCAGATCACCCCACGACGAACCTTCGCCCCGTGCAATCGCCAACAGATCGTTCAGTACACCAGAGGCAGTAGAACCTGGGCCAGCACCTGCGCCAGCGAGCGTTAGATCACCGATCAAATCACCCGAGATCACGATCAGGTTCCCACCACCAACGGTGGTGCCGAGTCGCGAATCGGCGGGCACTTCGGTCACGCGCACCGACAGGGAATCCTTCGACGCATCGTCGCCACCGTTCTGCCACTCGGCGATCATGCGCAGTCGCGCACCGCGCGTTGCTGCATCAGCAATGGCGGCCGCGGTGACGCCAGTAATGCCGGGGGCATCGTCGAACTGCACGTGCGAAAGTGCCGGCCACGCGCCCGAGGCGAGTCGCGCCAACACCACGAGCTTGGCGGCCGCATCTTCGCCCTCGACGTCGCTCTTTGGATTCGCCTCGGCATAGCCGATCTTCTGTGCCTCGGCGAGCGCCTGCTCGTACGACCAACCCTCGCTCTCCATCTTGGTCAGGATGTAGTTGGTGGTGCCGTTGATGATGCCGCGAATCGAGGTGAT
>CAINNT010000050.1 GCA_903851225.1 uncultured Chloroflexota bacterium | reverse complement strand
TGAACGAGAGTCGGGCGAGCGCATGAGCCTGAACCTTGGGCACACGCTCGGCCACGCCCTTGAGCAGGCGGCTAACTACAAGAACCTCTTGCACGGCGAGGCGGTCGGCTACGGCCTACGCGCGGCACTGCAGATCGGGCTCGAGTTGGGTGTGACTCCCCCTGGGCTGGCAGCTCGCGGTAGATCGCTCCTTGATGCACTTGACCTCGGCGTTGCGCCGCGCACCGAGTCGGTCACCTCGCTGCTGGCTGCTGCCGGTCGCGACAAGAAGGTCGCTGAGTCGAAGATCCGCTGGGTCCTCGCGAGCCACGACGGCTACGTTATCCGCAACGACGTTCCTGCTAGCCTCGTAGAGCGCGCAGCGGCCGCCATGTTGGTCGGCGTCAAGTAGGGGGAGCCATGGCGGAGATCTCCAAGCGCATCGAGCTCGCAGCGATGAGCCCACGAACGCGCCCGCACGCCGCTGGTGATGGGCTCCTGCTGCTGAGTGGGCCCAACCTGAATCTGCTCGGTGAGCGCGAGCCGGAGACGTACGGCACCACCACCCTTGCCGAGATCGAGGCATCAGTCGCGACGGCGGCCGCCCCTGCGGGCCTGCACCTCGTTGACGCGGTGCAGTCGAATCACGAAGGCGAACTGATCGACCGACTCCATCTGCGTGATTTCTCGTGGCTGATCATTAACCCGGGTGGGCTCACCCACACCAGCATCAGTCTGCGTGATGCACTCCTCGCCGTGGAGCGACCGTTCGCCGAAGTTCACCTCAGCGACCCCATGACGCGTGAGTCATTCCGGAGGGTGAACTACGTCGAGGATCTCGCCGCCGTCACCGTACGTGGCTACGGCGCCGCTGGCTATCCTCGGGCGGTGGCCCTCATCGCCGAACTGCAGGGCGCTGCGCGCGACGCGGACGGTCACCGGTGAGCGATGCAGCTGCGCGCCTGCAGGAGATTCGTGCCGCCATCGATGCCATCGACGACCAGTTGTTGACGCTGCTTTCTGCACGGACCGAGCTCGCACTCGAGGCGGGCAGAGCAAAGGCTGCACTCGGCCGAGCGGTGCAGGACCCCGAACGTGAGGCGGCGCTGCTCGCGCGAATTGCTGCGCGCGGCGCCGGCGCGCTTACTCCTGAGGATCTGGTGGCGTTGTGGACGCTGCTGATGGCGGCAACGCGTCGGGCGGAGTCTCAGCGCTAAATCCAGCGCAGCGCAATACCGGCAAGCGCGGATAGCGTACGAAGCGATCGTCGATATCTGACAGCCCACAGCGCATGAAGCGTGACCCTCGGCCGCTCACCACGAGCCGCGCATGGACGCAGTTGGAACAGAGGCCGCTACTCATGGGGCGCAGTGTGGCTCAGTGCGAGCGTTTGGGGTGTGGCGGAGGGGGAGGGATTCGAACCCCCGCAGACCGTTACCAGCCTGGGCTGTTTTCAAGACAGCTCCGTTCAACCACTCCGGCACCCCTCCACGAAGGAGTGTATCGGATCAGCGGCTAGCTCTTGGCTGGTGGGGCGAGGTGCGTGCGGCCACCAAGATATGGGTGGAGCGCGGCGGGAAGCTTCACGCTGCCATCGGGCTGCGCGCCGTGTTCGAGGAGCGCCGCTAGCACGCGAGGCACTGCAAGGCCCGAACCATTCAGCGTGTGCACCAACTCGGGTTTCTCACCTGGGGCGTTGCGATAGCGGATCGCCATGCGGCGCGCCTGGTAGTCACCGAAGTTCGAGCAGCTCGAAACCTCAAGCCAGCGCCGTGAGCCAGGCGCCCAGACCTCGAGGTCGTACTTCCGCATCTGCACGAAGCCCATGTCGCCTGTTGCCATCAGCAGCACGCGATACGGGAGTTCAAGTCGCTGCAGAAGCGTTTCGGCACGAGCGGTGAGCCACTCGAGCGCGGCGGCCGACTCCGACGGGCGTTCGAAGCTGACCATCTCTACCTTGTCGAATTGATGCAGGCGCAGGATGCCACGCGTCTCGCGACCAGCGGCGCCCGCCTCGCGACGGAAGCAGGGCGTATAGGCGGCGTAGCGAATCGGCAGCTGCGTACCATCGAGAATCTCGTCACGGTGCAGGTTCGTGACTGGAACCTCGGCGGTTGGCGCGAGGTAGAAGCCGTCACGGCCGACCACATACATCTGGTCTTCCTTATCTGGGATCTGTCCGGTGCCACGGGCCGACGCCTCGTTGATCAGGACCGGAGGCCAGATCTCGGTGAAGCCGTTCTCGCGAACGTGGGTGTCGAGGAAAAGGTTGATGAGCGCACGAATCAGCGCGGCGCCATCGGCACGGTAGGCGGGGAAGGCGGCGCCAGCAACCTTCGCACCGCGCTCCAGGTCGAAGATGCCAAGTCGCTCTGCGACCACGTCGTGTTCAGATACTGCTGCCGTCGCTGGGTCCTCGCCCTTCGGGCCAATTGCCGGGTGCCCTGTAGGTACCCACGTGCGAATCGTGGTGTTCGCTTCGGCACCGCCTACGGGAATATCTTCGTCAGGCGGGTTCGGAATGCGCAACAGCAGGTCCTCAAGTTGCGCCTCGGCGGCGGCGAGATCCCTCTCGAGTGATTCCAACTCTGTGGCGACCTTCTGGGATTCGGCCTTCAGTGCGACGACCTTCGGATCCGTAGCGGGGACGGCCGGCTTGCCGCCGAGCAGTGCGCCAACCTCGGCAGAGAGGCGCTTGCGTTCGGTGCGAAGCGCGTCAACGCGTTGCGAGAGTTCGCGGCGCACGGAATCTGCGGCAAGCGCAGCGTCAACGAACTTCGGATCCTCGCGCTTGGCGATCGCGCCCGAGCGGAGTCGGTCGGCGTCGTCGCGTAGTCGTTGCGTTCCCACGCTCATGCGCTCACCCCCTGTACTGCTGCGGCCGCCCGCAGTCGGTTAAGGATAAGGGTGCGATCGATCGCTGCGAGCAACCATCCCGCACGCGGGCCGTTCGTTCGCCCAAGGAATGCGGCGTAGAGCGCGGCGAAGGCACGAACCGGCTGCAAGCCCGCCGCCTTGGCGGCGCTGAAGATCAGTGCCTGCCACGCATCACCGCTGCTGAGTGCGGTGGCATCGGCGGCGATGGCGGCCTCAATCTGCGGTGCGAGGTTACCGAGCCAGGCGCGCTCTTGCGCGCTGAGCGCGGCAACGGCATCGGTTGGGAGTTCTTGGCGCACCGCGATTCGCGCCTCTTCGGGAGCGTAATCTCGCAACCAGTTGGTTACGGCGGCGATGCGCTCGCTCAGCTCGGCAGATTCGGCGGCGGTGAGTGGGCTCCCCTTCTCGGCGGCCGCGCGTTCCACAACATTCACGCCAGGGAGTTGAAGCAGCAGCGAGAGCTGTCCGAATGCTGGGCGCCACGCGGCAGCCACCGTTTTTGCGGCCTCGGCGGTGCCATCGGCAATCTGGCTGAAGAAGTGCAGACGCTCGTGATCGGGTGGCAGTTCACCGCGCACGCTCTTCCCTGCTGTGGCGGCGCTGATGCGGTCGTACTCGTCGTGCAGGCGTGGGATCGCGTCGCTGCCAGCCGGATCAAAGTCGATGGCGTGGTTGGGGCGCGGGCGGAGGAAGAGGAAGCGCAACACCTCTGGTGGGATCGACTCGGAGATGGAGTGCACCGCGGCGCCGAGCCCCTTCGAAGTCGACATCTTCTTGCCACCAACGTTGAGGAACTCGTACATCACGTTGAGTGGCGGCTCACGCTCAAAGACCTCACGCGAGATCGCCTCGCTCCGGTCACGCGATCCACCCTTGGTCCCAAGATCCTTGCCGCACCCTTCGATAGTGACGCCCATGAGCGACCACTTCGCCGCCCACTCCACGTTGAACGGCATCTTCGCCTTGCCGCCGAATGGCGCGAGTCGACCCTCATGACCACACCCCTTCGCCCACTTCACATAGTCGGGGAGGCAGCGGTAGCGAATCGTCTCGCCATCCCAGTCGTCTGAGAGGGTGGTGCCAACGCGGCCACACGCTTCGCAGATCGCTTGAATCGGCAGCCAGCCGGCGGGGCGCTCCACGTTGCTGACGCGCACGTAGAGGTCGCGAATCACCTGGGCTTTGTCGAGGGCGGTGCGGATGAACGGATCAAGCTGCCCGGTTGGGTAGATCTCCGAGAGCCAGTAGAACTCGGGTCGAATGCCGAGACGCGCAAACGTTGGGAAGAAGAGCGTGCCGACAAAGTGACGCGCATAATTCTCGGCGGCGCTCCCCTCCGGCGCTGGGACGCGCGAGAGTGGCACTCCCATATAGCGCTCCACCGCATCGGGGGTGAGGAGTGCCTGCGCATCCATCGCATCCATATCTTCAACGCCGTAGCGGAACTGCACGGGGATGCCGCGGTCACGTAGTGCACGAGCGATGGCGTCGTGCATGACGGGCCCGCGCAGGGAGCCTACGTGCACCGTCCCCGACGGGGTCTTCGAATCGTTGACGACCTGGGGCCCGGAGACGCGTGCGGCGAGTTCGTCTGCCCAATACATGCTGGGAATCCTAGCGCCCGCAGCGGCGATCAGCCTCGCTGAGCGAGTTCGGTCAAGCGCTTACGAAGGTTGCGCATCGCCGCTGCGTTGCGCACGGCCACAAAGAGGGTGTCATCGCCCGCCACCGTCCCGACGACCTCGGGGAGCAGCAGGCGGTCGAGGGAGGCGGCAATGGCGTGGGCGCTCCCCGGAAGCGTCTTGAGCACCAGGATTGAC
>CAINNT010000049.1 GCA_903851225.1 uncultured Chloroflexota bacterium | reverse complement strand
TCGAGCCTTGTCATTGCAGTCTCCCAATCGGGTGAAACAGCCGACACGCTCGGTGCCGTTCGAATCTCCAAGGCGGCAGGTGCGACGGTCCTGGCGATCGTGAACGCTGCGGGATCATCGCTGACTCGAGAGGCGGACGCGGTCGTCTTGCTGCAAGCCGGCACGGAGATCTCAGTTGCCGCCACAAAGAGCTATACCTCGCAGGCCCTCGTCACGTTGCTTGTGACTCTAGACCTTGCGCGACGTCAGGGTGCACTTTCCGCTGATGACCTGCGATCGTGGTCAACCGATCTGCTCTCGATCCCAGCGATGGCTTCTGCCGCGCTTGATACGTCAGATGCACTTCCAGACATCGCGAAGAGGTATTTCGGCGCACGGGGGTTCATGTTCGTCAGCCGCGGGGCTGGTCTCGCCACGGCGTTCGAGGGAGCTCTGAAGTTGAAAGAGCTGGCGTACATTCATGCCGAGGGCATTGCGGCTGGTGAGATGAAGCACGGCCCGATCAGCCTCCTCGGCGCCGATCACCCTGTGGTGGCGGTGGTGCTGAACTCACCGGTCCTTCCAAAGCTTGTCAGCAACCTCATGGAGTCACGTGCGCGATCGGCGCCCGTGATCGCGATCGTTTCCGGTGTACCTGACTGGTCGAGCTTTGCAACTGATGCGGTGGTGATCCCTGCAGCACGACCGGAGATCGCTGCGCTCATCGCGACGATTCCGCTGCAGCGGTTCTCGTATGAGATGGCGCTCCTCGCTGGTGCTGACATTGATCAGCCGAAGAACCTGGCGAAGTCCGTCACCGTCGAGTAATGGACGGGGGAGAGCACGTCACAGGCACGCCCGAGATCGGTATCGACATCATTCGGGTGGAGCGAATCGCGAACGTCTTGCGACGACACCCAGAGCGCTTTGAGTCACGCGTGTTGACCTCCGCCGAGCGTGCGTATGTGAGAGGCCGTCCCGAGACGATGGCGGGGAGGTGGGCGGCCAAAGAGGCCGTTTCAAAGGTTCTCGGGCTTGGGGTTCGCGGTATCGGCTGGCAAGAGATCGAGGTGGAGCGACTTCCAACTGGGCAGCCATCAGTGCGACTCCACGCTCGCGCTGCAGCCCGGGCGACGCAGTTGGGTATCTCGCACATCGCCATCTCAATTACCCACGAGCGCGAGTATGCGGTTGCGGTCGCCTACGCCGTCCGAACCGCCGGTGGTCGGTATCTCTTCCCGCCACAGATCGGAGAAGACCTGGACGCCGCGGAGGCGACGCTTCTCGCGCGCATCGAGCGCATCAAGGCGCTTCGACGCGAGGAGCTTGCCCTTCGGGCGGAGTCGGTTGGGAGGGCCGAGGGATGAGCGGGATTCCCGAACTGGTTCAACAGGCTGGCCTACCCGCGCTGGGCCGTGACGCCTGGGTCGAGGTCCGGCTTGATGCGATCGCAAACAACGTTCGCGCTTTGAAGGGAAAGCTCCCTTCGGGTGGCCACCTCGATGTGGTGCTGAAGGCCGATGCCTACGGCCTTGGCGCGGTGGCTGTTGCACGCGCCGCGCTCGACGCTGGGGCGCGAGCGGTGCTTGTTGCCACGTTTGATGAGGCACAAGAGCTTCGCGACGCAGGGATCACAGACCCGGTGCGTGCCCTTTGGCGCGTGGCCCCTGCGCATCTGCGAGACGCTGCTGCGATGGGGATTGGCGTTACCGCCTCTTCACCAGCCGTAGTGCGCGAGCTGCTGGGCGTGGATCTCGCTGGCCTACCGCCGCTAAGTGTCGACATCGAAGTGGATACGGGCCTTGGACGAGACGGCATTTTGCCCAGCGAACTTGCCGCTCAGCTTGCGTTGCTTCGCAGCAGCCCGAACATTTCACTGCGGAGTATCTGGAGCCATTTGACTGCTGCCGAGGACGTTGATCGATCACGCCTGCAAGAAGAGGTGCTCGAGCAGGCCGCGACACAGGTCCCAGACCTTGAATCGCACTTGGTAGGGTCTGGCGGGCTGCTCACTATCGGAGGGACCCAGCGGGTTGCACGTGCAGGAATCGCCCTCTTTGGCGTGGTGCCCAACGCGCTTCGGCCAACAATGACGGCGGCAGCGATCGGCATCGAAAGGGTATACGGCCTTGCCGCACGCCCCGTGCGCATCGCATCACTCCCCGCGGGGCACGGTGTCGGGTACGGTCCGGCATTCGTGGCGGAGCGAGAATCCCGAATCATCACGCTACCAATCGGGTATGCCGATGGAATCTCCTACCACGAGAGGGGAGTCGCCGAGGTGCTGGTTCGCGGCGTGCGACTCCCCGTTGTCGGAACGATTGCGATGGATTCCATCACCATTGATGCAACCGATCACCCCGCCAAGGATCTTGCCGAACAAGATGAGGTCGTCTTCATTGGGCAATCAGGTGCAGATCTCATCGAGTCCGTCGACGTTGCCAAGCGTCGGAAGACCATCACCAATGAGGTGTCTACCAGTTTCACCAGTCGACTCGCGCGCGTGTACACCGTTGCCGGTCGGCCCGTTGCCGTGCGAGACCTTCGCGGGTATCACTACGTGGATGTAACCTGATGCGAACGTCATATCTCTTGGTGCGTGAAGATCGCGATCGCAGCTTTTACGCGTTGATGTCTGATGCTGAACCAACACGTTTGCTCAGCAGCATCGCGCTACCCGCCGGGGCCAAGATCAGCGCTGTGGAACAGCTGCTGCAAAGTATGGCCGGCGTCGATGCCAAGGCCAGAATTTCGACGACCCTACGCGGCGATCCAGATGTGCTCGGACGGGCGGCGAGCCGCTGTGCCGAGGCGTTTGGAATTCCCATCGTGATCCTTGATATCGCGCATGATGCGGGTCGTGTCGCATGGGCCACGCCAACCGCAGTCGGTGAACTTCTATCCGCCCCTGAAGCGGCCCTGATTCCGGGCGATGCCGCGGAGCGCCGTCGACGTTGTGATGCAGTCCTCCGCTCCCTTGGGGAGCTCGATCGCGCCGAGATTGCAGATCGACTGGGAGATATTGCAGATCGACCGATGTCGGGTCGCGATGACTTAGGCGACCAGATCCGTGCGGCCGCCTGCGCCGATGCACTTCGGGCGCTGGCAGAACACTGGGATGAAGCTGGCGCGTCGCCGAACGGTGCGGCCTTCATTGCCACCGGTCAACTTGGCGCGTATCTCGCTTCAGGCGCCGTGCAGCTTGCAGCACTCGCCCCACTGGTTCCCCTCGGACGCACCACCATCTTGCTCGACCGTAGTGGGGTCATTGCTGCGATTGGCACGGGACAACTTGACGAGACCACAGGTGCGGAGCTGGCTCGCGCCACCGCTGAGCAACTGCTCCTCCCGGCAGGCGACCTGCTGGTGGTAGTCGATAACCCGGATGCAGAGGTGCTCGTTCACGCCGGTGGAGATGAGCACGCGCTGCAGGTGGACGACGTGTTGGCGTTTGAGCTTGCGGCGGGAGAATACGCCGATATCGAAGTTGTGATGGATGAGCGCGCAGTTTCCGCTGAGTTGTGCGGCGGCCTTCTGGGTATTGCCATCGTGCGGGGCGTCCCGTTCATCGGCGTTGTAGACGTCCCAAGAAATGCGCGGCCCTCACAGGTGCTTCCCATGGCCGCACCGTTGGAGATTCTTCCACGGTCGGCGAGCGCTCTTGGTGGGCTAGGCGGCCGCCTCCTACTTGGTGACGAGGTTGCCGGGAGTCTCTACTTCTCGGCGACAGAGCCCGACAGTCGTGGCTGGGCCGCGGCGCAGAAAGCAGGGATACTCGCCCTCGTCTCGGTATCACCCGAGACCGTGCTGCGCGCTCGAGCGGTCGGCATTCGCGGGGTTGTGGTCGGAAGCTTGAGCGACGGCGAGCGCGAGGCGCTGAGCGCCTCCATCGATCGGCGAGTTGCCGCAGGGGTCGCCCCGTCCCCCTTTGGCCTTCTGATCCTCGGTGGGCGCCGTGAAAGCGACGAGTGGGCAGGAGAGGTCGGGAAGGCACTTGCATCTCTGCACGAGTGCGAGGTGCGCCTAGAGCGGCATCCAGCAGGACTCATCACCACTTCTGACCGCGTGGCATCAGAGCGTTTGGCTGCGGATACCGTGGTGATCGGCGGCGCGCGAGCAGGCTCCTATGGCACTTGGCGGGGGCTAGCCGATGCGCTCTCATCTGATCCATTGGGTGCTGTCGAGATTAACGGTGATCTCGTCGTGCTCCCCCTTGGTGACCTGCAGCGCCTGACCGCGTGAACGTCGTCACCATTGCGCTTGAAAGCCTTGCAGCAACGACTGCGCTCGGTGCCGCAATAGGCACGTCACTCCACCCAGGCGACCGCGTTCTCCTCTCTGGAGACCTCGGGAGTGGCAAGACAACGCTTGCGCGCGCGATCGGTGTGGCGCTGCATGCTGAACCAGAGTTGACCTCACCAACGTTCATCTATGTTGCAGAGCATCGCGGTGATCTGCCGATCTGGCATGTGGATGCCTACCGACTTCCCGTTGGGACGGACGCATTACGCGCAGGGGTGATCGATGAGCGACAGGAGCAGGGGGTCACGCTAATCGAGTGGCCTGAACACCTCGGGGGTCTCGACGGAGAAGAGCCGGGGACTCTTCGCGTTCTCCTTGCGGCAGTAGAGCCGGACGGTGCACGCTCTGCAACCATCAGCGGGGCGCGACCTGGACTCCGCGCGGTGCTTGCCACGACATTTGGTTTGAGTGAGGGCGATCGTGGGTAAGGCGCGCACGCTGGTACTCGATGGCTCGCTCGGCTTTGGCATCGTGGCGATCGTCGAGGATCGCCACGGAGCGTTGGTCTGCGTTGCTGAGGATGATCTCTACGAGCGGCCACTCTTGGAGCGCATCAATCGCCTCATCCCTGATCAAGCCGAGCGCATGGCGCTCACCGGTGTGGTGATTGGGACTGGTCCTGGGAGTTACAGCGGTGTACGGGTCGCCGCCTCCGCCGGTGTTGGAATCGCCGCGGCACTAAAACTACCGCTACGAGAGAGTGCCTCCGATCGTGCTCACTGGGAGGCGGTGCAACGGCCGTTCTCTATTGCTCTTGGAGCTCGAGAATCACTCGAGGTGTCGGAGAAGGGTGCCATCATCGTGCCGCGCATTGCCGCCTCACCGCGCGTGACCCAGGAAGAGATTCGTGGGCGTGGTCCCTGCGCACTCGTGGAAACGGCTGGCCCGAATGTTGAGCACATCACCTTGCGCTATCCAGCCCCTGCACGCGGGAGCGAGGCTCAATGATGAGCCTACCTTTGCTCGCGCCACTTACCGTTGACGACCTCGCGGAAGTTGCGTTGATTGAGAAGGCATCATTCACCACACCCTGGCCAACGAGCGCATACGCCACCGAGCTAACAACCAATCGATTGGCTCGATACATTGGGGCGCGCATCGACGGCGCGCTCGTTGGGTTTGGTGGCATCTGGTTGATGGTCGATGAGGCGCATATCACCACCATGGCCGTGCTCCCGGCGAATCGGCGGGCTGGTGTCGCGACGGTGCTGCTCCTAGAGCTCCTCCAGGAGGCTCGGCGAGGCGGAGCTCGCGTGGCAACGTTAGATGTGCGTGTTTCCAACGTCGAGGCTCAGCGACTGTATCGCTCGTTCGGTTTTGCGGAGGTTGGTCGGCGCATTCGTTACTACGATGACAACGGCGAGGATGCGTTGGTGATGACGACGGCGGAACTGGAAAGCCCGGCCCAACTTGCCACCGAAGTCAAACTACGTGGGCAGGTTTTGGAGCGTTCCGCCCGTGCGTGATCGTCTGCTATTGGCAATTGAATCAAGCTGCGATGAGAGCGCAGTAGCTCTCGTGCGCGATGGTCGAGCGGTCCTCGCCGAACGCGTTGCAAGCCAGACCGCGGTCCATGCACCGTTCGGCGGCGTGATTCCCGAGGTAGCGGCGCGCGCCCATCATGAGTGGTTGCCCCGCCTTTTGAACGAGGTGCTGCTGGAAGCCGAACGACTCGGCGTCGCGGGGAAGATTGAAGGTGTAGCGCTCACAACCGGCCCGGGCCTAGTTGGCTCTCTACTTGTCGGCGCTGGAGTTGGTAGCGCCTGGGCGTGGGCGCGTGGGCTACCTATGCTTCCTGTGAACCACTTGGAGGGGCATCTTCGTGCCGCATGGCTAACCGACGCTGAAGGCGCCGAGGAACCAACGCTTCCGGCGATCGGGCTGGTGGTTTCAGGCGGGCACACACTCCTCGTGCGGATTGAGCGCGACG
>CAINNT010000048.1 GCA_903851225.1 uncultured Chloroflexota bacterium | reverse complement strand
TGCCATGCTCTCGATGCCGATCGTCGCCGTGAACCTCGACGAGCGGCTCGAGATTCTGCGCATCAATCGCTACCCGTTCGATCTGCTGCTACCGAACTCGTTCGGCCCGGAAAACATCGGCAAATAAAAACGCCCCGCCGCGACATCAGTCGCAACGAGGCGCTCTTATCTGATCGAAAACGTTAGCTGCGGAGATCCTTGTACGCGGCCCAAATGACGGGCAGCATTACCAGGACTCCAAGCCCGAAGACGATCGGGTCGTTCACTTGCTCTTCTTGGCGAGCAGGTTGCCGAGTCCGAGGATCGCGCCGACCCAAAGGCCAACGTAGATGCCTGCGTCCTTATCGGCCGCAACGCCAAGTCCGAAGTACAGGGCGATCGAGATCACAAGGCTTGCCCCAGCGGCAGCGATGTACAGGTTCTTCGAATCCATGGTTCCTCCCTAACACGTGAGCTGATCTTCAGCCCTGCCAAAAACGGTAGCGGATTCTCCGAGATAACTCAATCTTTGAGGGCGTGGCCCGCCGGCTCGTCGCCCGTGCTGAGTTCCACCCGTTCGATCTTTTCGCCACGGTCAAGGACCTTCCTGGCCGAGGTCTTGATTTTCTCGATGTCCTGGCTTGCCTGCCCGAAGTGACCTTCGAGGCTTTCGACGCGCTCACCAAGCCGTCCCACATCGTCGAGGATCAGGCGCACCTCCCGTTGAATGAGGGAGGCCTGTGCAGCAATCTTGGTGTCGATGTAGACCGAGCGAAGGTTGGTCAGCCACCCGTGAATGGTATTTGGACTAGCGAGGTAGACCCGCCTCTTGCTGGCGTACTCCACAAGGTCAGCGAAGTGCTGCAGAAGCTCGGCGTAGATGGACTCTGCTGGAATGAACATCAAGGCGAGGTCGCGAGTCTCCCCCTTGATGAGATATTTCGACGAGATGTCGTCGATGTGCTTCTTGACGTCAACCTTGAACTGACGCTCGGCAATGATGCGCGTGGCATCGTCGCCGGCCGCGAGCATGCCTCGATACGACTCCAAGGGAAATTTGGAGTCGACCGCGAGGTCGCCACCGCGCTCGCCGAACCGAATGAGGCAATCGACACGCGCTCGATTGGAGAGCGTCGCCTGGAACTCGTAAAGCTCTGCCGGGAGCACATCTTCGACAATCTGCTCAAGACGAACCTCGCCAAACGCTCCACGCGCCTGGTTGCTGCCGAGAATGCCAACCAGGTCGACGACCTGACCCTTCAGCTCTTCGATCTGTTGCTGCGCCCGATCGATGATGCCGAGGCGCTCGCCCACCTGCTGAAGCTGTTCCGTGGTTCCCTTTGCACCTGCTGCGAGTGCCTGCTGCACGCTCTCTCGGTCGCGATTGGATTGCTCCACAAGGCCGTGCACCATGGCCGCAAGCTGAGCCGCCTGCATCGCAGCGCTCTGGTCGGTCGGCGCTGGGCGACCGGCGCGAAGTGCTGCAGCGACGGCCGCAACGGCAGCGATGCCAGTGAAGAGTACGGCGAGGGCGATGAGCAGGTCGTTCACGTTCATCATCTTGCCCGATCAGTGTGCCGCCTGTTTGGCACAGCGAGCCGGACCTCGGTCGGCGTCAGGCCCCTGGAACGGGTGCTGCGTGTTCGAGGAATTCAGGGATGCGCGTGAGATCTACGTTTCCGCCGCTTAGGATCACAACAACGCGATCACCGGGGACGACGGGGATGTGCCCAAAGAGCAGCGCGGCAAGTGCGGCGGCGCCTGCGGGCTCCACCACCTGCTTGAGGCGCTCCATCGCAAAGCGCAAGCCGCCGAGAATCTCTTCATCGGGAAGGGTCACGAGACCGTCGAGCAGTGACGAGGCGAGCGGAAGTGTCCAGGAACCGGCGTATGGCGCGCCCAGGCCGTCCGCAACGGTGACGGGGGTGACCGGCACGACGCCACCAGTATCGACGGCCTGCTTCACCGCAGAGGAGCCATCGGGCTCAACGCCATAGAGGCGAATCTCGGGCTTGAGTGCGCGAAGCGCAACGGATGCGCCACAGAGCATGCCGCCGCCGCCAAGTCCGCCAATGACGACGTCGACCTCAGGGATCTGCTCGAGGATCTCGATGCCCATGCTGCCGTGGCCGGCGATCACGAACGGGTCATCAAACGGGTGGGCGTCGATGAGGCCGCGCTCCGCAACGAGTTTGTTCTTCAGCTCACCTGCGGTGCCCATGTGCCCTTCAACAAGGTGCACCGTCGCGCCATACGCCTTGCAGGCGGCAATCTTTGCGGGTACCGCCTTCGCGGGCATGACGACCTCAACCGGGATGCCGTAGGCACGGCCCGCCCACGCATACGCGGCGGCGGCGTTGCCTGCGCTAAAGGTAATGATCCCGCGGCGCTTCACCTCGTCGATGCCGAAGAATTCCACAAGTCGCGCAACGCGGTTGAGCATGCCGCGAACCTTGTAGGAGCCACTGCGCTGTAGCTGCTCAGCCTTGAATCGCACGCGACCATCGCCAAGGGTGGGGCCGCCACTGCGACGCAGAGCGTCGGCGGCGCCGACCGAGGAGAGGATCGGCGTGATGTGCAGCTTCCCTGCGGTGCGTTGAACCGCATCCTTGACCGCCTTCAGGTCCATGGTGAACGGCTCGCCCGTCAGGGGGTCGGTGGTCGGCAGTGGCGGAAAGGCGGGGCGCTGTGCGCGAACTGATAGGTCGGGCATGGGGTGAACGGTAGTACATGCGCGGGGCGAGCAGGTAGCCTGTGCGCATGGTGGAGATTCGCCCCGCAACCTTCGACGAGATCGTGCACCTGCGCCACGCCGTGCTGCGAGCGGGGCGCCCGCTGGAGAGCGCCTACTACCCGGGGGATGAGTCTGGCGCTGGCGTGCACTGGGGTGCGTGGAACGGCGGTGATCTCGCCGCGTGTGTTTCCCTCTATACCGTCGAGGGCCCCAGCACGCAGCTACGAGGGGCGGCGACCGCACCCCAGTGGCGAAACCAAGGGATCGGAGAGGCCCTGATGCGCACCGCCATCGACGCATGGTGGGCCGACCAACGCGCCCCACGTGACCTCTGGTGTAATGCCAGGATTGCGGCCATCACCCTCTACGAACGCCTCGGTTTCGTCGCTGAGGGAGAGCGCTTCGAGTTCCCCCACATCGGACCTCACCAACGCATGCGCTGGGTCGCTCCATGATCGGCGCGTTCTTCGGCGTGATCGCCGCATTCTCCTGGGGCGGAGGTGACTTCTTGGGCGGGTTCGCGAGTCGACGCCTTCCTACCTTCTTTGTCGTCGCAACAAGCCAGGCGGCAGCGCTCGCGATCCTCGCTCCTGTCGCGATGCTCTTCGGCGGAACGCCGCCGAGCGGCCCATCACTCCTGACTACCGCGCTCGCTGGAATCGTTGGCGGTACCGGCGTGCTCTCGCTGTATCACGGGTTTGCGCACGGGCGAATCTCAATCGTCGCGAGCATTGCGGGCACATTGGCGGCACTGATTCCCGTTGGAGTGAGCATTGTGCAAGGTGAGGTTCCATCGGTCTTGCGCCTGTTCGGCTTCCTCGCCGCAATCGTTTCGATCATCATCGTCTCAACGAGCGCAGTCGAACATGCGGTAGCCGGCGAGGCAGGCGCGCACGCCGATGCTTCAAGTGGATCCGCGGCACGGGGTGGTGCCCTGTACGGGGTTGCGGCGGGAGGGTGCTTTGCGGGGTTTAGCTTGATCTTTTCTGGCGTAGAGTCCGACGCAACCGTGTGGCTGCTCACCATCCTTCGCATCGCCAGCGTCTCGGGGCTTACGCTCGTCTTTGTCACAGCCCGACTTGTTGGCCTACGCCCGCCAGGAGATGAGCCGATTCGCCCGGGAGCGATTCCATCGGGACTGCTGCCGCGACTGCGTCTCCTCGTGCTCCTCGCCGCCGCGGGCACCGGCGACACGCTTGGCAACCTCTTCTTCTTCCTCTCAGCAGGCGAGAGTGGTGTCGCCGTCGCTGCCGTCTTCACGTCGATTGCACCGATCACGACGGTGATCTTTGCTGCGCTGCTTCTGGGTGAGCGCGTCACTGCGCGACAGGGAGTGGGAATAGCGCTGGCCGGCGTGGCCACCATTGCCATCGCTCTCGGCGGCGTGGCGTAGACGAACTGTTACAGACCCGCTACTATCGCTCTCCCATGACTGAAACGCCGCCTGTTGAGCCGACGCCCATCGCCATTGATCGTGCGAGTGGCGCGCTGCGCCTCGCTGATCGAACTATCACCCTCACCGGAACCG
>CAINNT010000047.1 GCA_903851225.1 uncultured Chloroflexota bacterium | reverse complement strand
TCGAACCCGCATGATCTCATCGACCGGCCGATTTTAAGTCGGATGCGTCTGCCATTTCGCCACTTCGGCCCCCCTATCGTAGCGGGGCGGCGGCGTTGGTACCGAAGGTGGGAGTCGAACCCACATGACCTTTCAGTCGACCGATTTTGAGTCGGTTGCGTCTGCCATTTCGCCACTTCGGCACCCATAGATCCTAGCGCCGCGGCACACTAGGCACATGGAACGCGGCGGCAGACCGAGTGGAGGCGAGGGGGAGGAGCGTACGGCGCTGCTCGCCGCGGCGCGTGCGGGCTCACAAGACGCCTTCCGCGACCTATTTGCCCCGGACCTCGACCTCGCCTGGCGCATGGCGTTGCGTATCACGGGGAGGGAGGCGAGTGCCGACGACGCCCTGCAGGCGGGGCTGCTCTCAGCGTATCGCTCCCTTGACCGAGTGGCCCCGACGAACCTCCGCGGCTGGTTTGTGCGGATCGTCGAGAATGCCGCACGTGACCTCATGCGCCGTGAGCGCCGCCACCCCACACTCCCATTCGCGAGCGAAACCTACGAAGAGGGGGAGGAGGGTGCACATCGACAGCGCGCTGCGCTCGAACCGCAGGCAGGGGCTTCCTCTGATCCCGCAGAGCAGGCCGAGGTACGTGAGCTCGCAACCGCGCTTGCCATCGCCCTCGGGAAGATCCCCGAAGAGCGCCGCCGAGCGATCCTGCTCTACGACGTCGATGGTTACGACTATGCCGAAATCGCCGAGTTGACGGGGGTATCGGTGGGAACCATCAAGAGCCGTATCAGCCGTGGGCGCGAAGAGCTTCGTCGTCTTCTCGCCGACCTGCGCCCGGGAACCGCTGGCGCACCGTCGGCGTTTGGTGAGCGAGATGAATAAGTCCCGCAACACCCCGGAGCGCGATCCGCTGAGCTCCTACCGCTCTAGCGAGCCCCGCCGCTCCCGCGACCCCTTTGCCGACCCTGCCCTTCGCAGCGAACTTGCCCGCATCGCCGAGGCTCGGGCGAAGTCAGTCGCACGCGGCTGGCGATCGACCCTCTTCGGCTGGGTCGGCGCGGCTCCTCGCGGTGCCCTTGCTGGCGCCGCGCTCTCGGTTGCACTGCTTGTCGGGGGCGTCGCGGGTCAGATTTCGGGCGACCTGGCGAGCGCAGCACGGGTGGAGGCCGGATCTGAGCCGCTCGCGTCAAGCTTGGCCCCCGAAGCCTCCTCCGACTCGAAGGTGGACGGAGTGACTGGTGTGCTCCATCAGTCTGGGGAGCTTGATGCCTCCAGAGTCGTCACTGGCGCCGCACTTCTGCTGCTGACTGCGAGCCTTGCTGTGGTCTTCGTCACCGTGCGGAGGCGTCGCGCCTAACCGAAGGGCCCTGCACGCCTGCGGTACCCTCGTGGTATGCCAACAAAGCGCCGACTCCTCCTCGTTGATGCCTATGGGCTGATCTATCGCGCCTTCCATGCGCTTCCGCCCCTGGCAAATAGCCGTGGGCAGCTGACAAACGCGGCATACGGCTTCACGAGCATCCTGTTGCGAACGATGGCGGACGTTGACCCTGAGCGTGCGATTGTGGCGTTCGATGCCCCCGGCACCACCTATCGACATGAGCGCTTCCCGGCATATAAGGCACAGCGACCGTCCATGCCCGATGAGCTTCGCTCTCAAGTGCCAATCGTGCGCGATCTCGTCGCAGCGCTAGGGCTGCCGCTCCTCGAGGCTACCGGGTACGAAGCCGATGATGTGATCGGCACCATCGCCACCGCTGCAGAGCGCGACGGCTGGGAGGTGCACATCGTCTCAGGCGACCTCGACATGTTGCAGTTGGTGAGCACGAAGATTCACCTCTTGCACACCGCCAAGGGCGGCGCGGATGCAATCGTTGAATACGATCCCGAGAGAGTCTTCGCGCGTTACGGTCTCGCACCAGAACAGATGGTGGACTTCAAGTCGCTCAAGGGAGATAGCTCCGACAACATCCCGGGCGTGCCAGGCATTGGCGAGAAGACCGCTTCGAAGCTGATTGCCACATTCGGGTCGCTTGAGCAGCTATATCAGCGGCTCGATGAGGTTGAGCCGGCACGAATCCGCGAGGCGCTCGCCGCGAATCGTGACGCTGCGTTCGCGGGTCAGGGGTTGATGACGATCGATCGCGATGCGCCACTCACGCTCCCGGCCACGGGGGGCGAGATTGGCGCGTACGACCGCAACGCGGCCCTCGCGCTCTTCCGAGACCTGGAGTTCCGCGCGCTAGCACAGCGTCTA
Organism: uncultured Chloroflexota bacterium; assembly: GCA_903851225.1. Lineage (GTDB taxonomy): Bacteria > Chloroflexota > Limnocylindria > Limnocylindrales > Limnocylindraceae > Limnocylindrus. Next base: position 3,397 of record CAINNT010000047.1, on the reverse strand, counting down.
CCGCCGTTGGCCGGTGAAGATCGCGCCGCTGCGCAGGCCGCAGTGAGTGCGGCGGCGGCGGGAGCTGCCCTACGCGGCGCCGCTCCTTCGGTGACCAAGGCTGCGCCGAAGGCGAGCCCAGCGAGTGATCTACAACTCGGATTCGACTTTGACGCGGTGACGGCGGGAAACGCTGCCGCTGGTCGATCAACGCAGGTGGAGAGCAGCACCGCAGATGAGACCGATGCCCATGCCAAGATCGAACAGGTCAAGCGCGGCGAGCTCGCTGCGGCCGGGATTCGAATTTTGCGTTCCGCGGAAGAGGCTCGCGATGCGTTCCGCAGACTGGCCCAGCATGGGCACCTCGCCATTGGCGGTGTCGGTGCAGACCGACGTGGCCCTGAGGCGGAATTGGCGATCGCGATCGTAGACGACGCCGGAACGATCCTTGCGGCAGATGATGGCGCAGTGGTGCATGCGCTCCTGCAATCGCTCGCCAGTTCACAGCGCGAGATTGCGGGCCTCGCCGTGAAAGGGCTGATCGGCGCCATGGTGAGCATTCGCCCTGAGGCATCGCCACGACTCATCGACGACGTCGCGCTCGGCACGTGGATTGCGAATGTGACGATGCGCAACCCTGGGCTGGTAGAGGTTGCCTCCGCACGTCTTGGCGCCGATCTCCCAGATCGACGAGAGCCGCTGCAGGAGGCGGTTCTCTCAGCTCTCGTGACCCGAGCATCACGCGGTCCTCTCGCCGAAGAGTTGCGCGAGGCTGGCACGCTCCGCCTCTATCGCGAGATTGAGTTGCCGCTGGTCGAGGTGCTGGCACGCATGGAGATCGCCGGCGTTGCGGTGGATCAAGCGGCACTCGCCGAACTTGGCTCCGCCTTCGGCGCAGAGATCACACGACTCGAGCGAGAGGCGGCTCGAGTGGTCGGCCACGAAGTTGCGCTCGGCTCACCGAAACAGCTCGGCGAACTCTTGTTCGTGGAGCTGAACCTCTCGAAGGGGAAGAAGACCAAAACTGGCGCGTGGTCGACTGATGCGAGCGTGCTGGAAGAGATCCAAGGGGAGCATCCAATCGTGGGGATTGCCATGGAGTGGCGGACCGTCTCCAAGCTGCAGAGCACGTACGTGGAGGCGTTGCCGAAGCTCGTGGAGAGCGACGGCCGCGTGCATACGACCTTTCAACAGGCAGTTGCGGCGACGGGCCGGCTCAGCTCGACCGATCCGAATCTGCAAAACATTCCGATCCGCACCGCCCTAGGACGCAAGATCCGCAACGCATTCGTCGCCGAGAGGGGGCACACCTTGGTAGCGGCGGACTACAGCCAGATTGAGCTGCGCATCCTGGCGCATGTCACCCGCGACGAGCACCTGATCGCCGCCTTTGCCGCCGGAGAAGACATTCACCGTGCAACTGCCGCCCGCGTGCTCGGCAAGCCCGCTACCGAGGTCAACGATGATGAACGTGCAATGGCGAAGATGGTCAACTTCGGCATTGCCTACGGCATGGGAGATTTTGGACTTGCCACGCGTGCCGGCATCTCTCGCGATGCGGCGAAGTCCTTCATCGCGGGCTACTTCGAGCGGTATCCCGGAATTCGTCGATACATCGACACCATCAAAGAGGAGGCGCGCACGAACGGTTCGGTCACGACGCAGCTCGGTCGCCGTCGACCGATCCCTGAACTCCGAGCAGGAAATCCTGCGCTGCGCGCGGCGGGGGAGCGTGCGGCCATTAATCATCCGATTCAGGGCACAGCCGCCGATGTGATCAAGATCGCCATGATCCGTCTGGCGCCACGACTTGCAGAGGCCGGACTCAACGCCCGACTCGTGCTGCAGGTCCATGACGAACTGCTGATCGAGGCGCCAAACGATGAGGTGGATCGTCTGGTGCCGATTCTCGTGGAGACAATGGAGGGGGCGCTAGCACTTGATGTGCCACTCACCGTCGAGGTGAAGTGCGGCCCGCGATGGGACGAGATGAAACCACGGTCTTCCCGTGCCTGAGTTGCCAGAGGTAGAGACCGTTGTTCGTGATCTCGCACGACTCGTTCGTGGCGCCACGATTACCAGCGCACAGGTGTTTCGCGAACGCAATCTTGCGACACCGGATGCCACCACGTTCGCAGATGCGGTTCGTGATCGACGCATCCTCGGCACGCGCCGTCGGGCGAAGTGGATCATTGTCGAGCTCGCTGGGGGGCTGTTGCTGCTCGTTCACCTCCGCATGACCGGACAGTTGCTGATCCTCCCCGCAAGCGCAGAACGCGATCCCTATGTACGTCTCTCTCTCGCCTTGGCCGATGGCCGTGAGATTCGATTTCGAGATGTGCGCGCCTTTGGTCGCGTGGCTCTTGTTGCGGAGCGGACCGACGGTGAGGCGGCATCGAACCTTGACCCGAAATCGCCACCGCTACTCGCCGATCACGGCGTTGAGCCGCTTGCCGAGGCGTTTACGGTCGAATCCTTTCACGCACTGATTGCGAGCCGTGGCACCCGCATCAAGAGTCTGCTGCTAGATCAGCGTTGGATCGTTGGAATCGGCAATATCTACGCCGATGAGGCACTCTGGCGCGCGAAGATTCATCCGCTCACCCCTGCGAGTTCCTTGCGACCAGCTCAGGTTTCTGCGCTGCACCAGGCGATCGTTGGCGTTCTGAGCGAGGCCGTCGCGGCTCGCGGATCGTCGATCAACGATTACACAGCTCCCGATGGGGATGGAGCAATGCAGGAGCGCCTCGATGTCTACCAGCGGACGGGCGAACCTTGTCGCCGCTGTGGCGCAGCTATCAACCGCCTGGTCGTTGGTGGGCGCGGTACCCATGTCTGTCGAACCTGTCAGCGTCCACCTCGCGGCTCAGCTCGCACTGCCACGTCGCGCTCGGTGCGCGGGCCTCGCTGGAGCGAGCGGGTAACACCGGAAACGGTCGGTGCAACGCGCAGCGAGCGCGCTGCCGCGCGTCGGCGTTCGGCTCGCCGAGGGGAGGCGGCATGAGCATCCTCACGTTGAGCGATGTTCGTCGCGAAATCGGCGCAGCTGTCATCTTGGATGAGGTGACGTTGAGCGTTGCCGCGGGGGAACGCATCGGGCTGGTTGGTCCAAACGGGGCAGGGAAGACGACGCTTTTGAAGATGATTGCAGGGCTTGAGCCCACTGATCTCGGCCGGGTGCAGCGCGCCAAGGGCTTGCGAATCAACCTGCTCGCGCAAGAATCGGCGCAGGACCCTGAACTACTCAACGCCGCAACGCTCACGGATGCGGTGATTGGTGGCGCCGTCGAGATCGTCTCCCTTGCTGCCGCGCTACGTGCGATGGAGCTCGAAGGGCGGGCGGGCACCACGGAATATGCCGAGGCACGGACAAGGTTTGATGCGGCTGACGGATACGCCCTCGAGGACCGCGTGGGCG
>CAINNT010000046.1 GCA_903851225.1 uncultured Chloroflexota bacterium | reverse complement strand
GATCGCCAGCAAGGCGAAGATCGCCGCCGGCACCGCCTATCAGTTCTTCGACGATCGCGACGCCATCTTCGCGGAGATCTACGAGGAGTGGGTGAAAGTCTGGTGGCCCGCCCTGATGAAGTACACGACCACGCCGTGGACAGAGGCGAACTGGCGTGATCAGCTTCACAGTCTCGTGGTGGGGATGGGGAAGGTGCATTATGAGACCTCCTCGCGCTGGGACATCATCACCTACATCAACTCGACGAAGCAGGGTCGGGCTGCCATTCGCACGATTCTCGAAGCCAACATCGATCGTTACGTCGATTGGGCAGGGCCCCTCTTCCGTGCGCGAGGCTACAGCGCCGCTGAGACGCGTGTGATCTGCGGGCTGCTCGTTCGAACGATCCGTGGCCACTGGGTCTATGGCGTGAACACTCCAGCAGAGATGCGCGAGTTGGTACGCGCGGCAGAGGATGGGATGCGGGCGATCGTTGAGGTGAAGCTCACACGCGCAAGCCGACCGCGTCCGGTGAACGGGAAGAACGTCTGAACGGGAAGAACGCCTAGCTAGATCTCACCCGTACGCGAGCGATACGCGCCGAGATAGAGCAGCAGCCCCACAATCGCCAAGGCGAAGCGTTCGGCGAAACCTGCACCACCGCCAACGAATCCTCCAAGGAACCCTGCGCCAATGAAGAGGGCAGTGTGCAGCAGCAGTCTGCGCGGGCGCGAGAGTCGCGAGCCGACATAGAGGAGGCTCCCCGCCGCGAGCAGCGCAAAGATTGGATGCAACCGACCAGGGACGCTGACCACGCCCCAGCCTGGATCCGTGGGGAACACCACGACGCCAATCACCGCGATCGCGCCAATCACCAGACCCCGCCGCACTCCGCGATGTGCGGGACGTGTGCGCAGGCGCACGTAGAGGAGCAGTACCACAATGAAGAGAAGGGCGAGTCCCGTATGGAAGAGCCATGCGGCGGGCCCGAGCGCATGTTCGGAGGCGGCGTAGATGCGCGCATCGAGTGTTGGGTCGAGCAGGTCGCAACCCAAGATCGCGGCTGCTCCCGCAATTACCAGGAGCTCTGCGGTACGGTTCCGCGCAGCGCGTGCAAGTGCGCCGCTCATATCAGTCCTGCGATCATCAGCAGTGCAATCAGCATCATCCCAACAGCAACGATACGCCGAAGCAGCGTTCCACTCATGTACCGCACGAGTTGGCGCCCAACCGCCGCGCCGACGAGTGCCGCGGCGGTGGCGCCGATGAGTGCGTGACGAAGCGGACCATCCGTACTGAGTGCGAGCGCGCTCGCCCCGCTCCCATAGATGGCGAGGCGAGAGAGGTCAACAAACGCAGCGCCGACCGCGCCAGTGGCGGCGAACCCCTCTGGACTCAGGCGCAGCCGCAGCAGGAAGGCACTGCGCAGCACCCCCTGATTTCCGGTGAGTCCGCCGAAGAAACCGGAGAGGAGCCCACCGATCGGGAGGGCGCGTGGGGGGATCTGCAGGCTGCTCGCCAACGGTGACGCTTCGAGTGCCACAAGGAGGAGGATGATCAGCCCCACCACGAGCTTCAGCGGCGTGACGGCGGCGCTGGCGCCGGCAAGTTCGTAGCGCAAGAGTGGTGTTGCCGCACCGAGGACGCCGAGCAGTGCGGCACCAAGGATCGCCGCGCCAGCGGCGGGGAGGCCGAAGCGCAGCGCGGCAGACCAGTCAACCGCACGCCAGAGGAGCGCAACCTTGAAGAGCGTGTTGATGAGATGGACAAACGCCACGGCACCGATCGCAAGTTGGAGCGGAAAGAAGAGGGCGAACACCGGAACGAGCACAGTGCTCAGGCCAAAACCTGAGACGAGCGTGAGAGCTGATGCGGCGAGCGCCGCGAGAGCGATCAACAGCACTTCCATGCAGACATCGTAGCGGCGAACCCCCATAATCACCGCATGATCCTCCCCGAGCCACGCGATCGATTCCGAGGCACCCTGCCGAAGCGTTGGGTTGCGCTCGACTTTGAGACCACCGGAATCTGGAAGAAGGACCCTGACGTTGCTGTCATTGAGATCGGCCTGATCACGTTTGAACGTGATCGTGAAGTGGACGCCTGGTCAACCCTCGTCAACTCGGGGACGCCCGTGAGCGACTTCATTGCGGAGCTGACGGGCATTACACAGTCGATGATCGACCAGGACGGCGTCGATGTGGATGAAGCGGGGGACGCGCTGGCGGAGCGCCTCGCTGGTGCCGAGCTGGTGATTGCGCACAACATGTCCTTTGACGCAGAGGGTCTGCAGTGGCTCGGCATCGAACTGGGGCGAGACCAGCACACCTTCTGCACCATGCGCGGGCTCACTGCGCCAGATCAGAAGTGGCCGCGCCTGGAAGAGGTGGTCAAAGAGTTCCAGATCAAGGTGGAGGGCCAGGCGCACCGCGCGGAGAGCGACGCGCGTACCGCCGGCCGCGTCTTCATCGAGATGGTGCGCCGCGGGTACTGAGGCAATCCACCGACCGTTCGCAACGTATGCGGCAGATCTGTGTCAGGCACTTGACACAGGGGAGATCTACGGTAGGGTTGCCGATCCCGTCACGGCGCCGCCGGACGGCTCTGCACAGCGGAAGGAGCCCCATGAGCCAACTCT
>CAINNT010000045.1 GCA_903851225.1 uncultured Chloroflexota bacterium | reverse complement strand
CTCTGGCGTGTTCGTCGAATGGTTGGAATCGTCACCGCCCTCTTTTTTGTACTGATCTTTCCGGGGAACATCCACCAGTTCGTGGCCGGAATTGATGCCTTCGGGCTGGACAGCGATCTTGCGCGCGGTTTGCGCCTGTTCGGGCAGCCGATTCTGATTGCATGGGCACTCTGGGCGACAGACGCGATGCCGCTTGCCAGCCGAGCTACAACGGCTAACAGGGGAAGGTAACCGCCCCTGCTATTGTGGCATCACTGGGCCTTGTAGCCCGTTGTTGCGTAGAAGGAGTACCTCATGCCCGCCAAGCACGCAAGGCTCGCAGTCGTAGCTGCGCTCGCCCTCGCCCTCGTAACCTCCACGCCGGCGGCGGCCCTGCAGGCGCCGGACGTGCGCACGGTAGACCTAAGTTCAGGGAGCGCCAGCTCCTTCGCTCGTGGGTTCACACGATGGAATGGCTGGGACTATTTCATCGCTGGCGGCACCGGCAACGTGTATGCGACGGAATTGTGGCGCACGAATGGCAGCACCACAGAACTCCTTGCCGACGGGCTGCGAATCTATTTTGATGGGTATTTCAACGGCAAGCCAACCTCTGACAGGGTATTTGCGCAACTCGGGAGCTACCTCTATTTCTGGGGTGAGGATGATGTTCGCGGCGAGGAGATTTGGCGAACCAACGGCCTTGACACTACGCCGGTAACGAGTGTGTGCGCAGCAGCGTGCGATGGGGTCAGCTCTGTGCCGTTCACATACGGAAGCTACGTCTATTTCCAAGGGGACAATGGCTCAACAGGAACAGAGCTGTATCGAACCAATGGAACCACCACTTCGCTTGTAAAGGACCTGAACCCAGGAAGTAGCGGTTCATTCCCAGGTAATTTCACCACCTACGGCGGGAAACTCTATTTCTCGTACAGCAATGCAACGAATGGTTGGGAGCTCGGGAGCACCGACGGCACGTCAGCAGGGACAGTGCTGTATGACCTCGTACCGGGCGTCGGAGACTCTACTCCTTCAGAGTTCACACCATTCGCAAATCGACTCTTCTTCGGTGCAAATTCGCAGCTCTGGTCGCTGACGAGCACGGAGGCCCCAGCACAATTCTATGCTCCGAACGGCAGTAGTTCTTCCTACGTGAGCTGGCTAACGGTTGTAGGGACGCAGTTGTACTTTAGTGCGACTGATGGCGTGCACGGTCGAGAGCTTTGGACGACGACCGGAGATCCGACAGATCCTGCCGCAACCAATCTCGTGTATGACATTTATTCTGGCGCGGATGACGGGGAACCTCAATGGCTCACGGCATTTGGCACTCGAGTGTATTTTGCGGCAACTGATGGTACAAGCGGGATAGAGCTGTGGAGTAGTAACGGCTCCTCTACATCGCAAGTGGCTGATATCAACGACGGCGCCGGAAACTCAAGTCCGAATGATCTCGTGGTCTTTGCCAGCGCTCTGTATCTCTATGCGAACGATGGAGAGCTGTGGCGCGTTACAGACTCGATTACCGCCACGCGCCATAGCATGGTTCCGCTCTGGAACTACGATGGCTCATCCTGGGACGTTGCGTATAGTGTTGGCACGTCACTCGCTGGTGACAAGCTCTATCTACATACGAACGTGGCGGGGGCAGGTCGAGAATATTCCTGGATGCAGGCCCCAGCAGCGCCGGCGTCAGTTGTGGCACCCTCGATCACGGGGACGGCGAAGGTGGGTCGGGTGCTCACGGGGGCACGTGGCAGCTGGTCGGGGGTCCCTTCGGCCATTACCAGTGCGCAGTGGTACCGCTGCACGAGTGCCGGCATCACCACGCCGACGTCAAGCAGCCTGTCGGGCTGCACGGCGATCAGCGGTGCAACCAAGCCGACGTACAAGGCCGTAACGGCCGATAAGGGCAAGTACCTGCGCCTTCGCGTGAAGGCGCAGAACGAGTCTGGAGCGGTCTATCGTTGGAGCAAGGCGACCGGAAAGATCGCGCCGTAGGCGGCTAACGCTCCTCCCAGCGGTCTTGCATCGCGAAGCCGATGCCGGCGAGCGGCAAGAACCACGGCCGACCCTCGTAGGGGATCGGGATCGGCGACCATGCTCGTCGCGCTGGGAGTGGCGTGTCGCCACCAAGGTCCCAATCAATCGCCTGCTCTGCCAGATGCGTCATGAGGGCAACGCCGGATCCGGCGCAACCTGCAACGTGCGTGACGCCATCGATTCGTGCCACGCGCGGCAGGCGATCGAGAGTAAAGGCAAGGCGCCCGCCCCAGGCATGGGTGATGGAGGTCGCGGATAGCTGCGGATGGATCTCCTTCAGCCGAGCAGTGAGTGCAGCGGCGATGCGCGCGATTGAGTCGGGCCAGAAGGATGTGCGTCCACCGAATGCGATCCGGCCGTCCGGCGTTGGTCGCCAGTACGAGAGAAAATTGCGTGTGTCAAAGCGCATCTCGCCTGCGCCTGCGGTGGCGGCGAGCAGCGCCGGATCTAGCCGCTCGGTCGCGATCATGTAACTGCCGACGGGGATCAACCGTCGCCGCAGGCTGGGAAAGGCCTCATCAGCCAGGCCGTTGACGCCTGCGAAGACATGCTCGGTGCGGATCCTACCCGCAGTGGTCTCTACGATCATCGCTCCTGCTCCGCGCAGCACTCCTCTCACGCGGACGTTTTCGCGCAGATCGACGCCGCTCGCAACCGCCGCCGTCGCGAGTGCGGCATGAAAGCGTGCCGGTTGAACGCCACCTCCTTCGAGCACGGCGAGGCTGCCAGCGAAGCGATCGCTGCAGGCGATCTCGGACGTGTGCGTTCGATCGTGCAGGCGGACTGGAATCCCCAGCGACGATCGAAGCTCCGCCTCAACTTCGAGTGCCGCTGCGCCGCGCGGTGCCCGCGCGAGCTCCAGGTGCCCGGTTGGGCTCCACTGCGGGTCTACGCCAGTTACGGCGGCGAGCCCCGTGCTCTCCGCGCTGCAAAGCTCAGCGATGCGTCGGACCGCCGCGCGCGAGAGGTCGATCCACTCGCGTGCACCTTCGTGCCCAAAGTCGCGTACGAGCGCGGATGTCGCCGCACCGAATCCCACATGGACCATCCCCCCATTCCGGCTGCTTGCCCCGTCACGCAAGCCCCCGCGCTCGAGGAGTAGCACGCGCGCGCCGCTCGCGGCAGCACGTCGAGCCGCCGCTAGGCCAGCGTATCCGCCACCGATCACGACCCAGTCGACGCGTTCGGGCAGCGGTTTCGACGCGGGCGCGCAGAGCGCTGAGGGATCCGGTGCATCGCCGTGCCACGCTACGGAGTACGTCGGTTCGCCCACCAGGTCAGGGTAGCGCAGCGTGCCGCGCGATTGTGTGCCCCGAGGTGCTACGGCTTCGGCAGCGAGGAGACCACTGCTGACAGCGCAGCCCCGAGCGGAGTGGCGAGGTACTTCGCCATGGTGGTCGTCAGGTGATGGTGGTCGTGGTAGACCACACGACCGTCGATGATCGGCGCGCACTTCGTCCCTGGGCAGAGGGCGGCGGTGAAGTCAAAGATCGGCAGGTCGCGCTGTTCCGCAACAAGCAGGTCGCGCGCGTGCCCGCGATTGCCGTACGCCGCGGCGCGGGTGACTACGCACTTCGCCACGTTGCTGCGGTTTCGAGCGAGGCAGGTCGGGATGTTGTTTTGGCCGAATGGGGTGTCCGAGAAGATCAAGGTCGGGAACGGAATCTGGTCGAGCATGCGCCCCACTGCATCAGCGTAGTACTGCGGGCGTAGCTCGTTCGGCTTCCCCTCCTCGCGATACCAGGTGTGCGAGAGGATCACCAGCGCTGGGTCGAGCTGAGCAACCTTCGTGACGACGTTCGCGCGCCACTTGGTGCACGAGGTGTACGACTTTCCCAGGCGATAGGCGTAGAGCTTCACATCCATGAAGGCGCAGTTCACCTTCGCGATCGGAATGATCTCGTAGTTGTAGGCCTTGCCGATCGCGTCGAGGGCGGGCATCCAGTGCAGGGCGTGACTATCGCCGATCAGTACGATTCGCGTTCCCCCCTTCGTGCCGTAGTAGCAGATCGGCACGGTCTCACCGTAGTGATCGCGACTGCATCCCTTGTTCAAGATGTTGTCGGCATCACCGGCAGCACGATTCAGTGCCGGTTTGATGGTTGCAGGCACGGCACCAGTCAGCTGGTGCACCACGGTGCCGCCAATTGAGATTGGCGCCCATGGGGTAGGGGATGGGCTGACAGGCGGTGCGCTCGGACTTGGCGATGGGCTGACAACGCTAATGCTCGGCTCATCGCTTGCATCAGGCTCTGCAGAGGCAATGTCAGGCGAAATGCCCACGCTCGCGAGGACGAGGATCAGGCTGGCCAAAACAACACCATCGCGACGCAGTACCGTTCCTGGAACAAGGCTCAGCACAAAGCCCTTGCGGAACGGCTGTTCAACGAGGCGATACATGAGTGCCGCAACGAGCACGCTCGCAACCACGGCCAGGGCTCTGCTCCATTCGTCCATGGTGATGCCGAAATACGTGGGCAGAATCAGGATCGGCCAGTGCACCAAATAGAGGCTGTAGCTGATCCGCCCAATTGCACGAAGCGGCGCGAGCGAGAACAGGGCGCGCATCGCCGTTCCGCCGGTAGCACTGACCGTGCCGCGCAGGCCAATCGTGGCCATGCCGCCAACGAGCGCTACCGAGGCAACACCGGCCAGGGGCCCAGCGATTCCCGGATACCCCTTCTCTCCCGGGAGTAGCAGCGTGAGCGCAACGATCGTGGCAAGGCCGATCGGTGCGAGGGGAGCGCGGCGCAGTGCATTGCTTGCCAACGCCCGCGTCTCAAGCAGCGCGAGAAGACCGCCCGCTGCAAGGCCATAGGCGCGTGTCGGCAGAAGGTAGTACGCCCAGATTGGCTCCGTTGGGGTGAGCAGCGCGGCGACCGCAGTCGATCCGATCGCGATGACGGCGAGCGTGAACAGAATCGCGCGACGTCGACCGATCTTCCAGGCAATTCCGAGGAGCAGTGGCACCAGAAGATAGAACTGCTCTTCCACACCGATCGACCAGAGCGGCAGAAGTGGCGATGGTTCGGTGCTGCTGAAGTAGTCAACCGCCTGCAAGCCGAAGGTGATGTTCGCCGCACCTGCGAGCGCGGCAGCTCCATCCTTGGCGGTGCGTGCCAGCGTCGTCGGGTCGTTCAGTAGGGCGACGACGCCCACGGTCAGCAGAATGGTTGCGGCTAGTGCAGGAGCGATCCGTCGAATGCGCCGAGCATAGAACTCGCGGAAGTTGATCCCATCTCCTGCCTCAAGGCCGCGCAGCAGGATGCCGACGATCAAGTATCCGGAGAGCACGAAGAAGATGTCGGGCCCGAGCGCTGCACCAGGAATCGGTAGACCGGCATGCGCCGCCACCACAAGCCCTACGGCGAGACCACGGAGCCCTTCAATCTCGGGACGGAACGGGGCCTCACTCGCGTGGCGGGGGGAGCTCTTCATTCCCGCAGTATGCCGCACGGGGCTAAGGGCGGGTGCGCTAAGGTTCTCGCATGAGCACCGCCGCAAAGCGCCCCACCATAATCGTTGACTGTGACCCTGGGCACGATGACGTATTCGCGCTGGTAGTGGCGAACCATTACGCCAACCTGGTCGGCATCACCGCCGTCCATGGCAATGCGCCGCTCTCGCGCACGCTGCCAAATGCGCTGATCGCGTGCGACGTCTTCGGCATCGGCGCCCCGGTCTTCGCCGGTGCTGACCGACCGCTCGTTGCGCCGCCGCGTAACGCCCCGCATATTCACGGTGAATCCGGACTCGGCGGGCCAGAGTTGCCTCCAGTTCGGCGCGCCGCTGAGAAGACCGGCGCCGTAGAAGCCATCATCGAACTTGTCCGCAAGCACGAAGGTGAGGGGGTCTGGCTCGCGCCGCTTGGCCCGCTCACGAACATCGCCCTTGCCTTGCGCGCCGCCCCCGACCTAGGCAAGCGCATCGCCGGAATCTCGTTGATGGGTGGCGGCACGCTTCACGGGAATCGTGCGCCACACGCCGAGTTCAACATCTGGGCCGATCCCGAAGCCGCCTCTACTGTCTTCAACTACGGCGGCCCGCTGAAGATGGTTGGACTCAACACCACCCATCAGGTGGTCATCACCAAAGAGTTTGTACAGCGCGTCTCGGCCCTTGGCACGCCGAGCGCGAAGTTTGCCGCGGAGCTGCTTGACTTCTTCTCCACCACCTACGGCGAACAGCTTGGCGTCTACGGCGGTCCGTTACACGACCCATGTGCGATCTTCGCGATTACCCACCCTGATCTCTTCGACCTCCGAGAAAAGCGGGTCGACATCGAGTTGCACGGGGAATTCACCCGCGGCATGACTGCGGTCGACGAGCGCCCAATCGTGCAGTCGAAGAAAGAGAAGCCAAACGCCCTGGTCGCCTACGAACCAAAGTCCGCCCAGATCTTCGAACTGATCTACGAGGCGCTCGCCACATCACCGTCGGCGTGAACGCCGCGGTCACGAGGCGCCGGCTTCAAGCCTCGCTCGTCCTCGGCGTTGGACTGGGCAGCACCGGCTACATCGCCGCAATCACGATCGCCACGATCGTGGCATCACAGCTCTCAGGTGGGTCGAGCTTCGCCGGGCTCCCTGGGGCAACGATCGTGCTCGGCTCCGCCGCTGCCTCGGCACTCCTCTCGCGCTTCATGGTGCGGTACGGTCGCCGCGCCGGGCTCGTGCTTGGGTACAGCGTCGGCGCCGCTGGCGCAGTCGTCGCTGGCGTCGCGGTGGTGCTCACCTCGTTCCCGCTCTTCATTGCTGCCACCGCGGCGATGGGATGCGCCAACGCGGCGAACCAGCTTTCGCGCTACACCGCCGCCGACATGTATCCAGAATCTGGCCGCGCCTCCGCCATCGGCCTGGTTGTGTGGGGCTCCACGCTCGGCTCTATCGTTGGGCCGAATCTCGTCACGCTCTCAGGGAACATCGCCGAAGGGTTCAACCTGCCGCGACTCGCCGGCGTCTACGGGGTTCCAGTGCTCTTTGTAACCGCGGCGGCGTTGTTGACGCTCTTCACCCTTCGACCAGATCCCGCCTCGCTTGCGCCAGCACCCGCGAGAGCGCACGGGCGTGCCAGCGCGTCACTCGCCGAAATGCTTGCCCGCCCCCGCATTCTCGCCGCCGTCGTGGCGCTCATCATTGGACAGGTCGTCATGGTGCTGGTGATGACAATGACTCCGCTGCACATGACGGAACATCATCACGGTCTTGACGCCGTTGGTCTCGTCATCAGCGGGCATACCTTTGGCATGTTCGCCTTTTCGCCCATCTCGGGCCGGTTGGCCGGTCGATTCGGCACGCCCCTCATCATTGCCGCCGGACTTGCGCTGAGCGCCTTCTCGTCGGTGCTCGCCGCCGTTGCGCCACCTGACGGGGGAGTGGTCCTCTTTGTCGCGCTCTTCTTGCTCGGCGTTGGCTGGAACCTTGGATTCGTCGCGGGCTCCGCGCTGCTCACCGAGGGACTCAACGGCGCGGAGCGCACGACGCTCCAAGGGGCGACGGACGCCATGATCTGGAGCTCCGCTGCTGCCGCTGCACTCGGCTCGGGGATTGTCGTTGCAGCGGCGAGCTACACCGCACTCGGACTCCTCGGCGCCGCACTCATCGCGGTGCCGGCGGCCGCAATGCTGCGCGGCCGCGCCGCACTTCGTCGATCCTAGCGGCGAGCGTTACGCCTTCGGAGCGCGGACGACGCTTTGGAAGCGCTCCTTGTGGGAGCCATCGCAGAACGGCTTGTTGGCTGAATTGCCGCATCGGCAGAGCCCTGCGACCGGACCCTCATGCGGAATCTCATTCCCCTCAACGTCGAGGATGGTGAAGTCGCCCTCAACGCGAAGTGAACCGTTGTCCTTTACGGTGATTTTGACCTTCTGCTCGTCGCTCATGGTTCCTCCTCTTGTTGGGGTCAGCTGACCCGAGACAGAGTGTACTTGGGAGCCGCAACCCATAAGCCAAAGGCGCACTCCAGGACTGATACTCCGGGTATGAAGGTGTATCTCGCTGGCCCCCTGTTCAACGACGGCGAGCGCGGCACTCTAACCCGAATTGCTTCACGACTGCGTGAGGCGGGAATAGAAGTGTTTGTCCCACACGAACAATTTGTCGAGCTTGAGGGCCTAGATGCAAAAGGGGTCTTCGCAACGGATCTTGTCGGAATCGAAGGGGCCAATCTCGTGCTTGCCTGGCTCGACGGGACGCAGGTCGACGATGGCACGGCGGTGGAGATTGGCATCTTTCGTCAACTATGCAACCAGGACCCTTCGCGCTACCGCGGCATCGTTGGCCTCTGCACCGATCTGCGTATGGCGCGGCGCCGGGGCACCGCACCTGGCGACGGGATCAACCTTTTCGTGGTTGGCGCCATTGAATCGGTGGGCGAGATTACCTGGTCAGAAGACGACGCGATTGCCGCAGCACTGAAGCGCCTCAAAGGGAATGTCGCGTGAAGATCTATCTTGCAGGACCACTCTTCAGCGATGCGGAGCGCAGCTTCCTCGACGCCGTTGCCGCGCGACTTCGCGCCGAGGGGTTTGACGTCTTCGTACCCCACGAGCAGTTCGCCGAGCAGAAGTTCATGCGCTCCGACGGCAATGCCGCGGCCGACGAGGTGTACGCCGTGGACCTAGCGGGCGTCATGGGGGCGAACGCGGTGCTTGCCTGGCTCGACGGCACCCAGGTCGATGACGGAACCTCAGTCGAGATCGGCATCTTCAGTCGCCTCGTGGCGCAGGACCCATCGCGCTACAAGGGGATCATCGGCCTCAGCACCGACATGCGCGTTGCGCGCCGTAAGGGGCTCGTCCCCGCCGACGGCATCAACCTCTTCGTGGTCGGTGCGATCCGGGCGTCGGGCGAGGTTGTCTGGTCACTTGACGAAGCGGTCGCCGCACTCATTCGCCTTCGCGACCGCCCCTAAACCAGAGCAGCCGCGCTAGGATTCAGTCGTGAATCCGCTCTTCGCTCTCAGCCGCACGGTGTTGCTGCGCATGAGTCGCGCCGAGGCGCTGGGTCGCCTGGTTCAGCGCACAGCGTGGGGACGGCGATCGGTTCGACGCTTCGTTGCGGGTGACACCATCCCCGCCGCGGTAGAGGTTGCACTCGATCTGAAACGTCGTGGCTTTACCGTCACGCTCGACCGACTCGGCGAAGCTTCATCTGGCGCAGCGGCCGACGCGTACGCCGCTGATGCGAGCGAGCTGCTCACCGCGCAAGCGGCGGCTGGCCTGGAGCCAAACGTCAGCGTCAAGCTCACCGCAATCGGTCTCGCCGAGGGGAGCGTCGCCGCCGCGGCTCGTCTTGATCGCATTCTCGCAACGGCACAGTCGGTGAACGGTTTTGTTCGTGTCGACGCGGAGTATCCCGACAGCCTTGATCAGCTTCACGATGTCGTCTGCGCCGCGCGTGCCGCTGGTCGTCCGGTCGGCACCGTCGTGCAGGCCAACATGCAGCGCTCAGTCACTGACGTGGAGCGCCTGATCACCGCAGGTGTGCCCATCCGCTTGGTGAAAGGTGCATACGACCCCGGCGCAGAGGGGGTCGGCGATATCGAGGCGGTGAATCGGGCGTACCTCGCACTTGCCGAACGATTGATCGCCGCAACAGTCCCGCTCGCCTTCGGAACACATGACGATCAGATCATCTCGAAGCTTGGCGCAGGTGCACGAGCCCGCGGCGAGGTTCAGCTGCTCTTCGGCGTTCGTTCTGACCTTGCGGAGCGGCTGGTCGCGGCCGGTTGGCGTGTGCGCATCTACACGCCGTATGGCCCCGACTGGTGGCCATACTCGCTACGCCGCATGGCTGAGCGTCCGGCGAACCTGCGCTTCGTGCTGCGGAGTCTGTTCGGCCGCTAAGCCTTAGCTCTTGGTGAGCGAGGACTCCGTCTCGTCGCGATGCTTCTTCAGGTACTTCATGAACGGCGTGCCACCGGTACCAACATCGGTTGGGTTTCCCGTCGCTGCCGCCGCCTGACGGTTGATGTACGTCGCGGCGTACTCCAAGTGCAGCGCTCGGAACGCGCGCAACAGGTCGACGGCGCGATTGCGTGCCGCAACAAGCCCGGCCGGCGCCGCTGCGCCGAGTGCAGTGACTCGACTCAGCGCGGTTGGACCCGCTTCAAAAGCCTCGAGCAGTCCGACATGCTTTCGGGGCATGTAGCGGCGCATCTCCATGAGATAGGTTCGCAACTCATCTGGGGCATGTTCAACGCCGAGTACAGCGTCAAGGCACGGCACGATCGTGCTCTGAGCGCCCGTCTCACCGCGGAACGACTGCGGCTTGCCCGCGTAGGCGGTGACTCCTTCGTACACCAAGCCACCCGGCAGGGCGGGGTTGTTGTGCCACCCGAAGATGTACGGCCGCACGCGGTGATAGTAGACATACGGATCGCACGACTCAGGCATGCGCTTCATGGTGGCGAGAATGCCATCGAGTGCATCGCCTAGCTCGCTCAGCGCAGCGGTGGCACTGGTATCGTCGCCCGCTGAAATTGCCGCCTGTGCCCGTGCACCTGCGGCCAGTGCCGCGCCCGCTCGGCGCTCAATGTCAACGTGAATCAGAATGAACCAGGCCTCATCAAGCCCGCCCAAGAAGTGCTGCAGCAACGCGATGTTGCCGAGGGCGATCGGACCATCCTCATCGATGCGACGCCAATTCCAGAGCGCGTAGCTTGCATAGGAAAGGATCGGCTCGCGTCCGAGCGCAGCGGCTACCTCATGCCACGGTACTGCGATCCGAGCGGGGAGTGCGGCTGGCGCCTCTGGCTGCCCCCACACGTAGGCCTGGCCCAGGTAGCTCAGCGTGCGCATCGCCGCTTCGAGATCCTCCTCGCTGTTCAGGAGATCGGCACGGAATGGCGGGAGCGCCTCGATGATCTCGCGAATGCGACCGGTCGGAATAAGGCTCGGCAGGCTGCGCGCCGTCTGATGCCACTCGGCATTGGCGAGTGGGATGGCATCATTCGGGTCGGCGATCGGCAGGAATCCGCGCTCCGCGGTAACTCCGTAGGCATGCAGGTCAACGGTGTGGCCCATATCTGCGCTCCAATCCACTCTCGATCACCCGAACGGGCGCTCTCTGTAGAGTGCCTCGCGCCGCGCACGCTGTGGGTGACCGTTGCGTGATCGGGGTGGGGCGGGTCGTCTATGATCGCCGTGCCGTCGGTCGGACTCCGCGCGACGACGCTCTGTGAACCGCGTCAGGTCCGGAAGGAAGCAGCGCTAAGCGGATCGCGGCGGGCGCAGCGGATGGCTCGGCCGGCGGCACTGAACGTACGTCGAGAGCAGGACACTACGATGGGGAGGGGAGCATGACGGAGCAGCTGGCAATCTATCGCCGCTACCGGGCCACCACCTTCGGCGAATTGCGCGGCCAGGACCCAATCGCCAAGACCCTTCGTCGTGCCGTCGCCGACGGCCGCCTCGGCCACGCGCTCCTCTTCGTCGGCCCCCGAGGGACTGGCAAGACGTCGACTGCGCGCATCGTTGCGAAGGCGCTGAACTGCCTCGCTCAAGCCGAGGGTGAGCCTTGTGGCTCCTGTCACTCGTGCATCGCAATTACCGAGGGTGCCACGTTCGACGTGGTCGAATCCAACGCCGCCACCTCCAACCGCATTGATGATGTGCGCGAGGACCTGATCCCACTCATCACCAACCCGCCGACCGACCTCAAGCGCAAAGTCCTCATTCTTGACGAGGTCCACCGCTTCACCAATGACGCCTGGGATGCCCTCCTGAAGTGGCTCGAGGAGCCGCCGCCAGGGATCGTCTTTATCTTCTGCACCACGGACCCATCGAAGATTCGACCTGCGGTGCTCTCACGCTTGCAACGCTTTGACTTTCGCCCGATCGCCCGTGCGGAGATTGCCGCCAAGCTGGAATCGATCCTCGCAGCGGAGAAGCGGGTGGCCGAACCGGCCGCCATTGAGCTGCTGGCCCGCCTCGCCGACGGCGGTATGCGCGACGCCGAATCGATGCTCGACCAACTGCTCTCGTCGGGGGTCGATCCGCTCACGGCGGCTGACGTCGAGGAGCTCCTCGGCCTCCCAGGCGCCGACCGAATCGAGCGACTCGCGTGCGCCATCCTCGATGCTGACGCACCTGCGGGCCTCGCCATCCTCGCCGAGTTCGAGGCGCGCGGCCGCGACCCCCGCGTCGTTGCCGACCGCCTGACCGACCTCGTCCGTCGCGGCCTGCACGCCGCTCTCGCCGGCGGCGGCACCGTGCCCGGCGACGCCGCCAAGCTCCCCGCAGGGCTCAATCTCTCCGACGGTAGCGGCAACACGATTG
>CAINNT010000044.1 GCA_903851225.1 uncultured Chloroflexota bacterium | reverse complement strand
CTTCGTGTTGCCAAGGTGATCGACGATCGTCTGCCCGCGTTCGTGGCCAAGGCCGAGCGACACCTCGACGCGACGATGCACCTCACTCGTTGCAATATCGGGCTCGAGCGCCACGGCCATGGCGATCGGATCTGGCCAGTCGAAGCCTGTGCGACCCGTAACCTCTTGTATAAATCTGCGGAGAGATTTCTGAATGTCAATGCTGAATGTGCCGAGTGGGCCAAGGCTTCTCAGCTCGTCAGCTAGATCCGTGTCGATGACAGAGTCTGCAAGCGAAACATCCCAGCCGACCATCTCGACCTTCATCCCCGACTCCAACACGATGTGCACCGCCTCGGGATCAATCCACCAATTGAACTCTGAGAGAGGTGTCGCATTCCCCGGCAACACCCCAGTCCCGCCCATGATCACGCAGCGCTTCACCCAGCTCGCGAACTTCGGTTCGATGCGGATGGCGAGGGCGAGGTTGGTAAGTGGCCCCAGCGCAACGAGCTCAAGCTCGCCGGGTTCGCGGCGGAATGCCTCGATCATGGCGTGGACCGCGTCGTTGCTCGTTGCCTTGCGGCCTTTGAGTGGCAAGCCGATGTCGCCCATCCCGTCGGCGCCGTGCACATGCTGCGCGGTGGCGAAGGCTCGAACGAGCGGCATCTCAGCCCCCGCATGAACGGGGACGGTCCTACCGCAGAGTTCAGCTGTGTACAGGGCGTTCTGTACGCCCATCTCAACTGGAACATTCCCAATCACCACAGACATTCCGATCACCTCGGTGTTCGGATGCTTCAGCGCCATGACGATAGCGACTGCATCGTCAGATGCAGTGTCGGTGTCGATCCACATGCGACGGGTTGGGGTCATCAGTGCAACGTTTCGGCAAAAAGAGTTATTGGGCGCGAAGCGCGGTACGAATCATGTCGATGAAGCGCGCGCGATCCACCCGATAGACCACCCGACAGTTCGGCTCACGCTTCGTGTTGCCAAGGTGATCGACGATCGTCTGCCCGCGTTCGTGGCCAAGGCCGAGCGACACCTCGACGCGACGATGCGCCTCACTCGTTGCAATATCGGGCTCGAGCGCCACGGCCATGGCGATCGGATCTGGCCAGTCGAAGCCTTTCAGCTTTGACGACTCTTCACAGAACTTTCGCAAGACGCGCTGAATGTCAATGCTGTACTGCCCGAGTGGGCCAAGAGCGCGCAGCTCTGCCGCGAGATCATCCTCAATCACGGCGTCGGCGACCGAGACGTCCCAGCCGACCATCTCGACCTTCATCCCCGACTCCAACACGATGTGCACCGCCTCGGGGTCGACCCACCAGTTGAATTCGGCGAGTGGCGTGATGTTGCCAGGGAGCACGCCGGTACCGCCCATGATCACGCAGCGCTTGACCCAGCTTGCGAACTCCGGTTCGATGCGAATGGCGAGGGCGAGGTTGGTAAGTGGCCCGAGCGCAACGAGCTCAAGTTCGCCTGGCTCTTTGCGGAACGCTTCGATCATCTCGTGCACCGCGTTGTTGCTTGTTGCCTTGCGGCCCTTGAGCGGCAGACCGATGTCGCCCATGCCGTCGGCGCCGTGCACATGCTGCGCGGTCGCAAATGGACGAACGAGGGGCATCTCTGCACCAGCATGCACAGGAACGTTCTTGCCACAGAGTTCCGCGGTGTACAGGGCGTTCTGCACGCCGAGCTCCACCGGGACATTGCCAATAACAATCGACATGCCAACGACTTCGGTGTTCGGGTGCTGGAGCGCCATGACGATAGCGACAACGTCGTCGGACGCAGTATCGGTGTCGATCCACATGCGGCGGGTTGTGCTCATGGGCGCATCGTATCTGCTGCTCGCACCATTTAGTTGCGACGTTCTGAAAGTGTGGCGGGATCTGCTTGCCAGGGTCGAATCCCTTCGGCGAGCAGCAAGTTTTCGCGGTCAAGGTGAGCGGCGAGCAGGGTGAGGCGTGCAAGTGCATCAGGGGCCTCAAGAAGTTCTTGGCGCTGCTCGGTGCTCAACTGCACCACGCCACCGACCACATGCGAAAGGCCCACGGGGTCGTCGCTCCCAGAGAGGCGGTCGATCGCCGTGGCGAGCAGCTCGCCATCAGGGTCACTATCTTCATCTGACGATTCATCGTCGCCCTCGGCGTACTCGGTGACCTTGGCCGGACCAGCGGTAGAGTGTGACGCCACCAGGAGACGCTCGATCTCGGCGACGACCTCTTGACTGAGCGCCGCACCCTGCTCCTCTTGGAGCGCTTCGTCGATCGCTTCGGGGGTGACCTCTTCGTCGTCGCCCCCGTCATCCTCCCCCTCTTCGTCGTCGTGATCGTGCTCGTGCTCACCCTCGTCTACACCGCGCAGTAGTTCGAGGTAGGCAATGAACATGTCGGAGACGCGCTCCGCCGCTGCGCGCACCTGCTCCGCCGGTTCGCCCACGACCTCGTCCAGTAGTTCGACTTCGGCCTGAAGGTAGGCGGCACTGCGATCGAAGTTCGTGATGCGGAAGCGCTGGGTGCCGAGCGCAACGATGTCCCAGCGCCCGTCAACGTAGCGTGTCGCTTCTCGGATCTCGGCGAGGGTGCCGATCTCTGAAAGGCCATCGTTTCCCGAGCGAACCACGCCGAATGGTCGATTCAGCTCCAAGCAGCGCTTCACCATCAAGCGGTAGCGCGGCTCAAAGATATGCAGCGGCAGGGCAACGCCCGGGAAGAGTACGAGTTGCAGCGGGAAGAGCGGAATCAGGTTCGGCGCGTCGCCGTTCTGCTCCAGGTCAGTGGCTGCAGGCCGAGGCCTGTCCTGCCGAATCCGCGGTGCGGAAGCTGGAGCCGCAGCCGCAGCCGCCAACCGAGTTCGGATTATCGACCGTGAATCCGGCGCCCATCATGGCATCGACGTAATCGACGGTTGAGCCCTTGATCAGTGGCACGGCCTTCTCGTCGACGTAGACACGCACGCCGTTCGCCATGAAGACACTGTCGCCCGGATTCTCGACATCGTCGAGCATCATGCCGTAGCGGTACCCGCTGCAGCCGCCCGAAACGATGTACACACGGAGACCAATCAGCGGATTCGTCTCGCCTTTGGCGAGCTCGATGACCTTGGCTGCGGCGGCGTCGGTGAGGGCGAGAACGGGTGCGCCGGTTGGTGCCTCGTTCGCGACCTGTGGCTCCTGATTCAACATCGCTCCTCCTTCGGCATCCGCCGCTGCTGTGAGCCAGATTCTAGCGTGCCTACGCCTCGACGCGCTCCACCAACATGGCGATCCCTTGGCCGACGCCGATACACATGGCGGCGATCCCGTAGCGACCGCCACTGCGGCGCAGTTCGCGCACCAGCGTCGTTGCCATGCGGGCACCAGAGGCGCCAAGGGGATGCCCAAGGGCGATGGCGCCGCCGTGCACATTCGTCTTCGCGGGGTCGAGCCCAAGCTCGGTGATGCAGGCGACCGCCTGGCTCGCAAATGCTTCGTTCAGTTCCACGCGATCAATGTCGGCAACGGTCAGTCCGGTGCGCTCGAGGAGTTTTTGGATTGCGGGGATCGGGCCTGCCCCCATCACCGATGGATCGACGCCGGCGACGGCCGTTGCAACGATCCGCGCATAGGGCTTCAAGCCCAACGCTCGTGCGCGCTCCGACTCCACAACGAGGAGTGCCGCAGCACCGTCATTGATCCCCGATGCATTGCCTGCCGTGACCGTTCCGTCAGCGGCGAAGGCGGGCTTCAGCTTCGCGAGCGCAGCGGCGCTGGTGTCGGGTCGTGGATGTTCGTCGCGATCCACCACGATCGGTGCACCTGCACGTTGAGGTATGGTGACCGGCGCGATCTCTTCTGCGTGCACGCCACCTGCCGCAGCGGCAGCGGCGCGCTGTTGCGATGCGAGGGCGAACTCGTCTTGTGCCTCGCGCGAGACATGCCACTGATCGGCAACGCGCTCCGCCGTCTCACCGAGCGAGATCGCTGGGTACTTGGCGTGGAGTCGAGGATTGACAAAGCGCCAACCGATGGTGGTGTCGACGAGCTCGCGGTTCCCGCGCTCGAGGCCGCTCTCGGGCTTCAACGTGACGAGTGGCGCGCGGCTCATGCTCTCGACACCACCTGCAACCACCACCTCTGCATCACCAACGGCAATGGCGTTCGCCGCGGCGGCGAGCGCCTGGAGGCCTGAGCCGCAGAGGCGATTCACCGTTTGCCCTGGAACCTCAACGGGGTACCCGGCAACGAGAAGTGCCATGCGCGCAACGTTGCGGTTGTCTTCGCCCGCCTGATTGGCGCAACCCAAGATCACATCGTCGATGTCAGCGGCGTCGATGCCGCTGCGAGCCACGACCGCCTCAAGCACCGTGGCGGCGAGGTCGTCGGGGCGTACGCTCGAGAGTGCGCCGCCGTATCGGCCAAACGGGGTGCGCAGGGCCTCAACGATCCAGGCCTCCTTCAGGGGACGGCCCGGGGTGCTGCTCTGGGAGAGTGCGCGACTGCTCATCTGCCCAGTCTACGCCCGCCCCTCGGCTAGGATGGAGCCATGAGCGAGACCCCCGTACCGATCGCCGCCACGCTTCCCCCAATCGCGACCAGCCTCACCCCTGGGCTCCCCACGCCGGCCGAACTCTTCGACTTTGCTGCGGGTGCCGAGCGCCGTTTCCGCACCCTGCGCCTTCGCATTGAGGAGCGCACCGTCACGGCCGCAGGCGAGAGCCTCGGGTCAATCGAACTGCTCATCGATCGACCCCGCGCCCGCGTCACCACCGCGCACCCCCAGGGCGGCTACGACGTCTGGCTTACCGACGGGAACGACGTTCGCGGGTACAACGCCGTGACCAACACCACCACGCGCCGGCCGCATCGCGCCGCGCCAGTCGGGCTCGATGATCGCGGGCTGCCACAGAGCTCGCGCGTGCCAACCGACCTAGGCGCGCTCCCGGGCAAGGGATGGGCCACGACCTTCGTTCGTCCAGGCTCGTTCTGCAGCAGCGTCCTTGCCGGCGCAGTGCTCGGTGCTGTTCACGAAACCCACCTCGCCGGGCGCGTCGCACTGGCGATCGAGGCGGCCGCACCGCGTGCCGTTGGCCTCGATGGTGACCGCGCCGACTTCCGCTTCCGCGTCACCTTTGATCGACTCACCGGCGTGCTCCTTGGCGTCGAAGAGTTCCGCGGCGCACAACCTGTTCGCAGCGCGCTCTGCACCGCGTTCGAGGCTGATGCCTCGATTCCGGCGAGCGCATTTGAACTTGAACTTCCCCCCGACGTTGTGACGCTCTACTGAGCTGTCAATGAGCGAGATCGTTGGCCAGGCAGTTCTCGAAAAATCTGTGGCGAGCCTTGTTGCTGCAAGTGACAACCCAGAACTCATTGCAACACTCATTCCAGGATGCGATGGGCTGCATCGCATTGATGCCGAACATCTGGAGGGCCGCCTTGCAACGCAGGTTTCGGGCATTCCGATTGAAGCGGCGATTTCGATTCGTCGCACGGTAGAGGTGCTCGACGGCGGAGTGACCCGACTCCATCTGCGGCTGAAGGTTCGACCAGATATTGGCGGCCACGCAATCGTGGTCGCGCTCATTGACTTGACCGAGGCGAGCCCAACGAGCAGCAACGCGTCGTGGCGAACTTCAACCGAGCTTGATCCGATGCTCGCCGTGATGGCGGGTCAACGCGTAGAAGAGTATCTGCGCGGTTCGATTGATCACCTGATCGCGGGCCTCGCGAACTAAACGCGCTGCGACCGCGCTACGCGTTGAGCGCGACCCAGATTGCGGCGAGAACGATCGACGCCAAGGTGGCAATCATCAGCACCCATCCGGCGCGGAAGAGTGCCCGCCCACGACTGATCGGCCACCATGCTCCAACAGAGCGCGCGATGCGCAGCGCCGCCTCTCCCATGGCAACGAAGAGCGGAATCGAGCCGATCAGCAACGGCACCTTCACGATTGCGTCGCTCCACTTCGCCCCTAGGTTCAGTGCGCTAATGACGATCGTTCCGCAGATGAGCGCGACAACACTGAGGTAGATGTACCCGCCTCGAAGTGGCGTTGGGTCAGATTCGGGCACAAATGCAGGCAGTCCGTCGTCGGCGATCGGCACGGGCTGACGATCAAGCTTGATCATCCCTGGCTCGTACCGTTCATCTACGAGTACGCCGCGCATCAGATCACCCGCATCTGGAGCCTCCTCTTCGGCGCCAGGCAGTGCGTGTGGCAGCGCCTCAGCGCCGTCGATCTGGTCGGGGCGAACGATGCGTTGGCGCTCGTTGCTCATCGTCGAGCAAGCAGGAATCCGACGACAGCAAGCGCGATGCCGAGGAGCCGAGTCGCAGTCACAGGAATCGCTGCGGCGCCAAGCAGGCCGAATCCATCAATGGCGAGTGCGGCGCCGAGCGATCCAAGGATGTAGATCAGCGTTGCTTCGGTCACGCCAAGCACCGGCACGGTGGTGGCGAAACCAGTCACGATCAGTGCACCAAAGAGTCCGCCGGTGAGCAGGAGGGGCGGAACCTTCGTGGCCTCGACCAGCTGCAGCTTGCCGCTCAGCAGTGCGACGACGAGCAGCACCGCAAGGCCACCGATGAATGAGACGACGGCGGCGCTCACCGGATCGGTGCGACGACCAAGCTCCGCGTTCACGATCGACTGCACCGACGAGCCGACGCCAGCGGCGAAGATGAAGAACGCCAAGGCGATGAACTGCATGCGTCCCCCTCTGCTGAGTCGACCAGAACGGCGATCGGCCACCGACTACTCGCCTTGGGCTCGGGTGAATCCCTCTTCGCTACCCCAAACGCGCAGCTTCTCCAGGTGCACCCACGGCGCAACACCCGCCACGCGGGCCGCAAGTGCAAGGAGTGTTTCATCGGGCAGATCCGATCCTTCGGCTCGAGCCAAGAAGCGGGCGCGGAAGAGGCCTGTTGGATCGAACGCCGGTGCCGCGTTTGGCCAGACCACCGTTCCCTTGCTCTCGATCATCTTGAGGGTGAGCTCCTGCCCAGCAAGGGCGGAGAGCTTGGCACCAAGCTCGGCGGGAGCCGCGAGTGACTGCAAGAAGAGATCGAGGCCAACGACTCGCGCACCGCCGACTTCGCGCTCGCGCGCTTCGCCGCTCGTCCATCGTGCGTGCGGCTTCACATCGATCGGTCGGGGTCGGCTTGCTGCGGCGGGAACGGTGGTGGGCCGCGATCCGAGGCTCTGGATCACCGCGTCGGCGAACCCGCTCGTGCTTGTGGCGGCCTCGACATCGCCGCCCTGCTGGCGCACCACGTCTTGCGGCAGCGCCTTACCGGCCTCAAGTGTTGCGAGTACCGCGTCTTCAACGACATCGGCGAGATCCGTTTCGCCCAAGTGACGCAACATCATCGTCGACGAAAGGATCAGGGCCGTTGGGTTGATCACGTTCTTGCCTGCGTACTTCGGCGCAGATCCGTGTACCGCTTCGAAGATCGCCACACCATCACCATAGTTTGCGCTCGACGCAAAGCCGAGGCCGCCAACGAGCCCCGATGCCAGATCGCTGATGATGTCCCCGTGCAGGTTTGTCGCCACGACGACGTCAAACTGCGCCGGGTCTTTCACCATCTGATGCGCAACGTTGTCGATGATCAGGTGATTCGCCTCGAGTGACGAATACTCTTTGCCTAGGTCTTCGCCGACCTGCTTGAAGAGCCCTTCGGTGAACTTGAGAATGTTGGCCTTGCTTGCCGTGGTGACCTTGTGGCGCCCTTCGCGCAGTGCCAGCTCGTAGGCGAAGCGAATGATCTTCTCCGAACCGGTGCGGCTGATCAGCTTCACTGCCTGCGCCACGTCGTGTGTCTGCAGGTGCTCGATGCCGGCGTAGAGATCCTCGACGTTCTCGCGCACGATGACCATGTCGATCCCTTCGCCCTTGTACCGCGTTGGCACACCAGGGAGTTCGCGTGCAGGTCGAACGTTGGCGTACGTTTCGAAGAGTTTGCGCAGGGTGACGTTGGCGCTCTTCTCGCCGAAGCCGACCGGCGTTTCGAGTGGGCCCTTCAGGGCGACTCGCGTGCGCTCGATGCTGTCGCGCGTCGCGGCCGGTACGCCCGAGGTGTCACCCTTCTTGAAGACCTCGGCGCCCGCTTCGGCCTCTTCCCAGTCGAAGGCCACCCCCGCAGCTGCCGCGGCGGCGTCGAGCACGCGCTTTGTGGCAAGGGCGACCTCTGGGCCGACCCCGTCGCCAGGGATCAGGGTGACGGCGTGACGTCGCAGGGTTGTCATGCACTCAGGATAGCGGGGTTAGCGTGAGGCGCTGGGCGCGGCGATGGGCAGGTTGACATAGCCGCGGAACTGGAAGCCGGGGCGTCGCACCGCTCCAGGGAGCAACAGGATCTCCGGGAGCGCCTCCGCCAACGCGCCGAAGAGGAGTTCAAGCTCTAGGCGAGCAAGCGGCGCGCCAATGCAGAAGTGGATCCCGCCACCGAACGAGAGGTGCGAGGTCTCTCCTCGCTCGATGCGGAAGGCATCAGGGCTCTCGTACTTCTCGGGATCGCGGTTCGACGAGCCGATCATGAGCCCCACCTTCGATCCCCGAGGGATCGGCACGCCACGCACCTCGAATCCGTCGTCAAGAACCCAGCGTTGGAAGAACTGCAGCGGTGGATCCCAACGAAGAATCTCTTCGATTGCACTCTTGATCGGTACCGCTCCAGCGCGCAGCAGCTGCCACTGGTCTGGATGTGCGGCAAAGGCCGCAACGCCATTGGACGCCGCATTCACTGAGGCCTCGTGGCCGGCCATCAGGAGCACCATCACCGTGGAGATCACCTGCTCGTCACTCAGGTGTTCACCATCAACCGTGGCATCAATGAGGCCGGTGAGCAGGTCGTCGGCTGGCTGGCGGCGACGGGCGCGGATGAGGTCGGCGGTATACGCGGCGAATTCGCGAACGGCGAGATTGGCGCGATCCTTCACCGCATCCGAAGGCGATGGCTCGTACATGGAGACCACATCATGGGAGAGCGCCAGGATGCGCATGCGATCGGGCTCGGGGACGCCGATCAGCTCGCAGATGATCGTGAGCGAGAGTGGTTCGGCGAGGTCCTGCACCAGGTCGAGGCTGCCGCGCTCGCGTGCCGCAGCGATGCGTTCCGTAATGAGGCGGCTCGCCGGATCGCGCTGGGCCTCCACGGAGCGTGGGGTGAAGGCCGTGGTGACGAGGCGGCGCAACTTCGTGTGGTCTGGGGGCTCCAGGGCGATCATGTCCCAGCGCTCGAACGCCTTGAAATCGGCGTAGCGATCGTCGCGCCACGGCTGCAGGTCGGCCGGGTCGCGAATGAACTCCTCCGCGCTGTAGCGCTGCGAGAAGTCGGAGCCGAGGCGCTTGTCGCGCCATGCGGCGTGCACGTCGGCGTGTCGGGTGATGAAGTGAATCCCGCTCTGCGGCGAGTGCCAGACCGGCCCGTGCTGGCGCAGTCGGGCGTACGCAGGAAAAGGATCGAGCGCGGTGGCTGGATCGGTTGGATCGAAGAGGAGTCCTGCCTCGGCCATGGGACTACGCCCCGGCGGCGCGGTCTCGAGCGATCAGCAGGCGTAGCCCGTGCACGGCGGTGTCGATCACTGGGTCGATGGAGAAGTTCTTCATCGAGGCCTGCGACTCTTCATGCGTCATCGAGGGGCTCCCAACACAGACCATGATCCCGCCGGCCCGTGCGCGAAGCGTTGCCGCGACGATGAAGAGCGTCGCCGACTCCATCTCCGAACTGATCGCGCCGCCGCC
Source organism: uncultured Chloroflexota bacterium (assembly GCA_903851225.1). Lineage (GTDB taxonomy): Bacteria > Chloroflexota > Limnocylindria > Limnocylindrales > Limnocylindraceae > Limnocylindrus. Next base: position 191 of record CAINNT010000044.1, on the reverse strand, counting down.
GATCCAGGCCTTCCAGCGACGGGCAAGGTCGTCGGATACCGGCATGCGCTCGGGCTCGACTTCGCCGTAGAACGAATCCTTCGACTGCGCCACGCCCACGCGATGACGCACGTTGCGCTCGCGCGCCGCATCGCGCATCGCCAGCACCACATCGATGTCGGCAACGGCTGGGAACTCCATCGGCAGGTAGT
>CAINNT010000043.1 GCA_903851225.1 uncultured Chloroflexota bacterium | reverse complement strand
TCATCTTCAAACAGGATCAGCCAGCAATTCTCCTCTTCCTCGGCTGTGCAATTTTGCCGTGGAAGTGGTTTACCGCCGCGCTTGCCTCTGCCACGACATCGGTGCGCGGTCGAGAACAGGTCATGCGACAGATCGCCTTCCCGCACATCGTGCTGCCAACGGCCTCGGTCTTTGCCAGCGTTGTGAACTTCCTCTTCGCCCTGATTCCACTTGCGGCGCTCTATTTGGTCTATCCCGATCGACTTACTCCTTGGGCGCTTGCGGTGCTCCCCGTGGCTTTTGTGCAGCTCCTCTGGACAATTCCAGCGGTGATTGCTCTGAGTGCGGTTGCCGTCTTCTTCCGCGACATCTCCAATTTCATCCCGCATGGGCTACGGATCTGGTTCTATCTCTCGCCGGCGCTCTTCCCAATTGAAACGCTCCGCGCGATCGGCGCACGCCACCCGTGGTTCAACTTCTTCGTCGACATCAACCCGTTCACCTGGATCTTCTCTGGCTACCGAGACGCCCTCTACTACGGCCGCTCGCCCGATTGGGGAGCACTCTTCATCCTTGCGCTTGCCGCCATCCCCGTGATCCTCCTGACCATGTACCTGTTCCGAAGGGTTTCGCCCCTCTTCGTGAAGGTGCTCTAGATGGCACAGCGCAAGAGCACGCGAACGAAGGTGGTACCGCCTCCGATCCTGATGGCGGGACTCGGCGTGCAGTACGACCTGAGGCTGAACAAGAAGCGCAAGCTCCGCGACACGGTGCTGCGCGATGGCCGCCACTCCCAAAGCGGCAAGTTCTGGGCACTGCGCGACATCGATTTCCGTGTTCAGGCCGGAGAGTCCGTCGCCGTGATTGGGCCAAACGGTGCCGGGAAGAGCACCATGCTGCAGGTTCTGGCGGGCATCCTCGAGCCAACGACCGGCAAGGTTGAGGTTCGAGGGAAGATTGCCACCCTCCTGCAGCTCGGCGCTGGCTTCGACCCAGAGTTGAATGCCCGAGAGAATACCCTCCTAGTCGGCGAATTCCTGGGGATCCCCCACAACGAGATGGTGCGACGAGTACCAGCGATCCTTGATTTCGCCGGACTCGGCGAGTTCGCCGACGCGGAGGTCCGAACCTATAGCTCAGGAATGCGCGCGCGCCTCGGCTTCAGCGTCGCGACCTCCGTCGAGCCTGATGTTCTGCTCCTTGATGAGGTCCTCTCGACTGGTGATGCCGCGTTTATCGAAAAGTCGCGTGGGCGGATAACCGAGATGATGAAGCGCGCACGGGCGATCGTCTTCGTCACACACGATCTCGATTCTGCCGCAACGATCTGCACGCGGGCTATCGAACTTGATGGCGGCCGAATCGTGGCCGATGGTCCAGCGAAGAGCGTGATTGCCGCCTACAAGAAGAAGATGGCGAAACGCACCGCTACGGCGACTCGCTCGGCTGGGGCAGCCCGCCGCGGTAGTTGAGGATCACCAGCAGCGTCCTGACCGAATCAAGATCGAGCGTTGGCTGAACGTCGGCGCTCTGGAGCACGGCAGAGGTGACGCTGTTCACGGCAACCACTCGACCAACTGAGAGCCCGCGCGGGAATGCAGAGCGCAGCGTAGGGCTCAGCTCGATCCCAGAGGTCGTGATCTCTGCCCCAACGAATACCTGGCGCTGGGCATCGACATCGTCGAAGGCGAGCGGGTTAGCGGCTCGCCCTCGGACCTGCCCGATCGCGCCCGTCGAGGCAATCTCAGAGGTCACGGAAAATTCTGGGTCGGTCAACAGGCGGACCTGACAGCTCTGATCGGACACCTGCACCACGCGTCCCGCGAGCGATGCACCGGCACCGATGACAACGTCGCCAACGTTGATGCCGTCCACACTCCCTACATCGAGGATGACATAGCGACGATCGATCGCAAAGTCACGCGCGATGACCTGGGCCGCAACGGTGGTAAACGAGGTTGTGGCGCGCAGATCGAGAGTTGCTTGAAGCTCGGCTACCTCACGCTCCAGACTCGCGATTCGGGCCGCTTCGGCGGCGAGTTGATCTCGCTCATCGAGAAGGGCGGTCAGCCGGGCCTGCAGGCTGCGAATGTCTACGAAGAGATCGCGGACGGAGGCGGCTCCTCTGCCTATGGCAGCGATTGGCTCACTTACCGTTCGCACCACTTGACCGGCAGCTCCCTGCACTGCGACCACCGGCGCACTCCCCGATACGAGGAAGAGAAGCCCATTGATGGCGAGCACGACTCCTATGGCGATAAGGCCCGCCTGCGGGCTGCGCCCTCCACGATCGCGAGGGAGCATGGGACCTTAGCGGAGTGGGCGCTGGTACGTCTCGGGAACCAGCATCTTCTCGAGCGTCTCAACTTCGTCAAGGATGATGCCGGTGCCGCGCACGACGCAAGTGAGTGGGTCATCGGCAATACGGACCGGCATCTTTGTTTCGGCCGAGAGGCGGACATCCATGCCGAGCAGGAGTGCGCCACCGCCGGCGAGAACTATGCCTTGGTCCATGATGTCTGCAACGAGCTCTGGTGGAGTCTCTTCGATGGTGTCGCGGACAGCGTTGATTATTTCAATGACCGAAGGTTCAAGGGCTTCACGTACTTGTGGTGCAGCAACTTCAACCGCGCGAGGTAGGCCGGTAAGCAGGTCGCGCCCACGGAAGGTGATGCGTTGGGAGTCCCACTCACCAGAGTGCGCAGATCCCACGGCCATCTTGATGTCCTCTGCGGTGCGCTCTCCGAGAAGGAGGTTGTACTGTCGTCGAGCATAGGCCACGATGTTCTCATCCATCTCATCGCCGGCAATGCGAATGCTGCGGGCGGTCACGATGCCCCCCAGGCTGGTCACGGCAACTTCGGTTGTGCCGCCACCGATGTCAACGATCATGCTGCCGTTTGGCTCACCAACGGCAAGGCCCGCACCAATTGCCGCCGCCATCGGCTCCTCAACGAGTCGAACCCACCGTGCACCCGCACGAATCGCAGCATCGCGCACCGCGCGCTTCTCGACTTCTGTCACCCCAGAAGGAATGCCAATGATCATTCTCGGCCGAGCTGAGAGCAGGCCACCCTGGTGCACCTTGCGGACGTAGTAGCTAATCATCTGTTCGGTGACCGCAGCGTCCGAGATCACCCCATCGCGTAGCGGCCTGATCGCCACGATGTTGGCGGGGGTTCGTCCGAGCATGCGCTTCGCCTCGGCGCCGATGGCCAGGACCCTGCGCGACTTCGCTTCAACCGCAACGACCGATGGCTCGCTAATGACGACGCCCTTGCCAGAAACGTGGACGAGCGTATTCGCCGTGCCTAGGTCGATGCCGATATCACGCGAGAAGAGGTTGTAGAGTCGGTCAAGCATTGCGCGATGGTAGCACCCGCCCCGTGCACCCCCGCCCTCCCCCCTACGGAGCCTCGCCACCCCAAATCGAGGGCTGCTTCGAGCGAATGCTGACCCACCGACCGTGCCCAATCACGAGATGGTCGAGGAACTCGATGTCAAGGAGCCGGGCGGCGGCGAGAAGTTCACTCGTCAACCGGAGATCCTCGTCTGAGGGCTCGGGGTCGCCGCTCGGATGGTTGTGTACGGCGGCGAACCCAACACCATGCGCCTGGAGCACTGGTCGCAGAAGCTCGCCGATGCGGACGCTGGTGCCCGTCGCCGTACCCGTATACACGTGACGAAGATCAAGCAGCCCATTGCGACCGTCGACGATGGCAACGTGCAGCTGCTCCTGTGCCGACCGACCGAAGGTTGGCTGTGCGATGGCGGCGAGATCGGCCGGTGATTGGACTCGCGCGCGCTCTGCCGGCCACCAGGAGGTGAGATCGCGCGCTGCCGCAACCGTGCGAGTCACAAGGTCCACGGTGTGGCGAGGTACCCCAGCACTCAGAAACCTCTCGATCGCGTTGCCGTTGAGGATCCCCTCCGGTCCGTCTGCAAGGGTGACGAGATCGCCTGCCGAATGAGTTGTGCTGCCGTGTGCGAGCAGCGTCTCGAGTGCACGAGTAAAACGTTCGTCACGATCTCGCTGCTCAAGGCTCGTATCGCCCGATACGGCCGCTACCAGGGCGAAGCTCATCGATCCTCCACGGCGACGAGGAAGTGGCCGAAATTGGCACCCTCGGCAGAGCGGCGAGCCCGCCGTTTTCCCGCCGCCCTACCGAAGGCTGGGGCATCCTCCCGTGAGCCGCGTATCCGTCGCGTATTGGTGAGGCGGCGCTACGTGAGAGCAGCGATGGCAACGATGACGAGGTTGTACGCGGCATGCAGCGCGATCGTCGCGACCAGCGAACGCCGACGAATCCATAGCCAGCCCAGGGCGATACCGAGCGGCAACCGAACGATGAATGCGACAGCGGCAACACCCAGGGCATCGGCGACAGATGAGCCTCCAACCGTGAGCGTGTGTGCAAAGGCGAACAAGATTGCGGAGAAGAGCACCGCGCGACGAGCGTTGGACTGCCGCGCCCACGCCTGCGTGATCACGCCGCGATAGAGCAGCTCCTCGCCGATCGGCGCAACGAGCCCGGCGGTCAGCACGTTTGCAGCGAGGTCTGTTGCGCTTATTGCCGTTGGCAAGACGATTGGCGCGCTGATACCTGTTCCGCCCATCACCAACGACGCCACAAGGCCTGCAGCAGTGAGGATCGGCACAGCTAGGGCAACGCCCCAGAAGAGATCGCCAGCAAACCCGCCACGACGATCAGGTTGTGGCAGCGTGCTCGGTGAAGCCGACGGCGTCGCGAACAGTAGATCGCGCCATCGGACCGCGCCGCTTCCAACCACCACAAGACCAATGATCAGGACCGTTGCGAGGTTTGATGCCGCCGCCAAGACGAGCGTGCCGAGTGGCGTGGTGAGAGAGGCCACGACGCCAAACGCGGTGAGCAGCCCGCCAACAAGCACCTGTGCGAGAAGGGCCCACGGGATCGTTGTCCAGAATATTGCGAGCGGACCGGGCCCGCGCCACCCCGCTTCAGGCGTATCGACACGCCGCTGCAGTGCAGATGCGCCAGAGAGTGCGATGCCGCCCACGCCAATAAACACGAGTGCGAGGAGTGCCAGGCCGACACCCGCGCCAGCAACGCCGGCCACGAGCGCCCCTGAGCCTACGACTGCAAAGAAGAGGCCAATCACATAGAGGGCTGGCGCCTCACGCCCGGCAAGTTGCAGCAGCCCCGGGCGCGACTCCATGTTCATTGGTACGCCGCTACGGCTGCGTGCTCTCCGTCAGCGCTGACAGCTCTTTCAGGACCGCTTGCAGTTCGCTAATCCGCACGCCGTACGTTGCAAAGTCGCCTGCCTTCAACGCCTCTTGCGCCTGAGCAAAGAGCTCTGAGGCCTTTGCGACCAGCCCCGCAACATCGGTTGGGTTGGTCCCGTCGCCCGGATCGACGACGCCGCCGCCCACAAGGAGGTTCAACGCCTCAGAGAGCGTGTCTCCCCATACCACCTTGGTCGAGGTGGCCGCCACGATCTTCTGGAACTCAGGGAAGGCACTTGACGTCGACTGCAGATACACGGGCTGCAGGTAGACGACCGTTCCGCCGATTGGCGTCACGATCAGGTTTCCGCGCGTGACGGTCGAACCCGACTGATCCCACAGCGTGGTTTGTGCCGAGATGATCGGGTCCGCGTCGATGCGGGCACCTACCTGACTTGGACCGAAGACCGAAGTGTCCTTCGGGAAGCGGTACGCCACGATTTGGCCGTAGGCGTCGCCATCGTTGCGCGCGGCGACCCACGCGATCATGTTCGGTCGGCTCGTCGGCACAAGTGGCTGAGTGAGGACGAATTCCGTGCCAGCTTCACCGGGAAGGCGAACGCGCACATAGTACGACTCACCTGGCAGAGACTGTGAGCCAGCGGATGACTCTGGAACGGTCCAGACGTCATCTTGTCGATAGAAGGTCTGTGGGTCGGTCACGTGGTATCGCGCGTAGATGCGTGTTGCAACGTCAAAGCCGTCGGCTCCGACACGCAGATGCGAACGAAGGTCGGCCGGCATTGACTCGAGTGGGCG
>CAINNT010000042.1 GCA_903851225.1 uncultured Chloroflexota bacterium | reverse complement strand
TCGAGTACGAGACGGACGCCCGACACTATGCGCACGTCGACTGCCCAGGGCACGCCGACTACATCAAGAACATGATCACCGGTGCCGCGCAGATGGACGGCGCGATCCTCGTGGTCGCCGCCACCGACGGCCCGATGCCCCAGACGCGTGAGCACGTCCTCCTGGCTCGCCAGGTGCAGGTGCCCTCCATCGTCGTCTTCCTGAACAAGTGCGACATGGTCGATGACCCAGAGCTCTTGGACCTCGTCGAGCTCGAGGTGCGCGAGCTCCTCAGCAAGTACGACTTCCCCGGCGACAAGATCCCGGTCGTGCGCGGCTCGGCGCTGAAGGCCCTCGAGGCCCCCGACGATCCAAGCAACCCGGCCTATGCGCCGATCCAGAAGTTGATGGACGAGATCGACTCGTACATCCCGACCCCGACCCGCGCGGTCGACAAGCCGTTCCTCATGCCGGTCGAAGACGTCTTCGGCATCAAGGGGCGCGGCACCGTCGCCACGGGCCGCATCGAGCGCGGCATCGTCAAGGTCGGCGACGAGGTCGAGATCGTCGGCATCAAGGACACCCGCAAGGTTGTCGTCACCGGCGTCGAGATGTTCAAGAAGCTCTTGGATGAGGGCCAGGCGGGCGATAACACGGGGCTCCTGCTCCGCGGCATCGAGCGCGAGGAGATCGAGCGCGGCCAGGTCTTGGCCAAGTCGGGCTCCGTCACCCCGCACACCAAGTTCAACGCCGAGGTCTACGTCCTCACCAAGGACGAGGGCGGCCGGCACACGCCGTTCTACAACGGCTACCGTCCGCAGTTCTACCTGCGCACGACCGACGTCACCGGGTCGATTGGCCTCCCAGCGGGCGCCGAGATGATCATGCCGGGCGACAACGTCGAGATGACGGTCGAACTCATCACCCCGATCGCCATCGAGGTTGGTCAGCGCTTCGCGATTCGCGAAGGCGGCCGCACCGTTGGCGCCGGCTCGATCACGAAGATCACCGAGTAGCAGATGGCAAAGGCAGAGAACCGACCCACGCTGCAACTCGCGTGCACGGAGTGCAAGGAGCGCACGTACACGACGCGCAAAAACAAGCGCAACGACCCGAATCGTCTCGAGTTGATGAAGTACTGCCCGCGATGCCGCGTGCAGCGCTTGCATCGCGAGACGAAGTAGGCCTTGCGCAAGGAGAGCATCAGTAGGGGCGTAGCTCAATTGGTAGAGTCCCGGTCTCCAAAACCGGTTGTTGTCGGTTCGAGTCCGGCCGCCCCTGCCAGCCTCTCGGCTACGGCCGCAGAGGGAGTGAAGTGAAGCGAAGGAGCAAACGAGCGTGAAGCGAATCCGAAAGTTCTTCTCGGAAGCGATCTCGGAGCTGCGCAAGGTGGCATGGCCAACGGGCGCGCAGGTCCGCGTGCTCACGGTGCTCGTCTTCGTGACCTCGCTGGTCGTGGGCTTCTACATCGCATTCTGGGATCTGCTGTTTACCGAAGTCCTGAAGCTAATCAACCCTGTCTGAGTATTTGGACGAGGAGAGACCTGTGACTGATGCACTGAGCCCCGAGACCGGAAGCACCGCTGAGAAGTCGGCGCCGACGGCGAAGCGACACTGGTACGCCATCCACACCTACTCAGGCTTTGAGAACAAGGTGAAGGCGAACCTGGAGCACCGCATTGAATCTATGGACATGTCTGACCGCATCTTCCAGGTTGTGGTGCCGATGGAGGATGAGATCGTGATCCGCAGCGGTGTACGTACGACCGTGCAGAAGAAGATCTATCCAGGCTACGTGCTCGTCGACATGATCATGGAGCCGGAGAGCTGGTACGTCGTGCGCAATACGCCTGGCGTTACGAGCTTTGTCGGTGGCTCCGCGATCCCCGGCATGAAAGCCGATCCTGTTCCGCTCACAGAGACCGAGGTGAAGCAGATCCTGCGTCAACTCGGCGTGGGCCAGGCGCCAACGGTCAAAGTTGCCTTCGTCAAGGGTCAATCCGTTCGCGTCAATGACGGACCATTCTCAGACTTCGTCGGCACGGTCGAAGATATCGACCCAGAGCGAAGCAAGGTCAAGGTGTTGGTCTCGATCTTCGGGCGCGAGACGCCCGTGGAGCTCGACCTGCTCCAAGTATCGAAGCTGTAATCGGGAAATAGAGAGGAGCGCACCATGGCACAGAAGATTCGCGCAACAGTCACGCTGCAGCTCCCCGCGGGTGGGGCAACTCCAGCGCCGCCTGTCGGTACGGCCCTCGGGCCTCACGGCATCAACATCGTCGAGTTCACGAAGTCGTATAACGAGAAGACTGCCGACCGCAAGGGCGAAGTGATTCCTGCCGTTATTACGATTTTCGAGGACCGCTCGTTCACCTTTGTTCTCAAAACCCCACCGGCTGCGGACATGATTCGCAAGGCGGCGGGCATTGAGAAGGGTGCTGGCGATCACAAGGCTGGAAACGTCGGCAAGATCACGCGCGCACAGGTGCAAGAGATTGCAACCAAGAAGATGACGGACCTCAACGCGCCAACGATTGAGGCAGCCTGCAAGATGATCGAAGGATCTGCAAAGTCAATGGGAGTAGAGGTCGTCGCCTGACGATCGCCGCAACCCCGCGGTGAAGGGGGA
>CAINNT010000041.1 GCA_903851225.1 uncultured Chloroflexota bacterium | reverse complement strand
GCTCGGCATCGGCGGTGCCGTCGAGGGCACATCACGCGCGCCACTCGAGGTGCTTCCAGCGGGCACCGAGCCGCGTCCGAAAGAGGGCGAGCCGAGCGCCGCGGCACACGGGGAGCTGCTCTAACTCTTCTCGGTGAGCGGTGCGATACTGATCGCCATGAGCAAGCCTGACAACGCCACACTGCCGCTCCCCTGGCCTCCGGTCATTGCCGAGGCGCGCTCGCCGTTTACGGCAGTTCGTGTCGCAACGCTCATGTTGGGTCGCGCTCGTGGATCGCGCGAACGACTCGCGGATATCGCCGATGCGCTGAACGCCGCACACCTCGACTGGCTCTTTGAACGGCGCGTGGTGGCCGATGAGTTGCTGCAGCTGCAGGCGAACTGGTTCAGCGACTTCCGTACGACAACCGGCTTCATTGTCGAGGATGGCGATCAGGGGCCAGTGGTAACGCTCGAAGATTCGTCGCGCATGACCGGTTGGCTCGAGCGCCAGGTCGCCAAGGCGCACGAGGCCTGTCGCGCCGAGTTGAGTGCCTTCGCCAAGAGCGATCGCGCTGCTGGCGATCGCTGACCGCGCATGAAGCGCGAGGACCTGGTTCGCCAGACCCAAGATCTGATTGACCAGGGTGACCGCATTGCGCGAGCCCCATCGCGGGCGGCGCTGAACACCTGGCTCGCCGCAAGCGACGCACTCCTCTCGTCGGCGTGGGGGCAGATGGATCGCTACCACCAGGCGTGGCTCGACGTGGGTCGCATCGCGCAGCCACTGCGCGGTCGTCAGATCAGCGAGGCCGAGGAGGCCGACGAGGTGCGCGCCGTGGTTACTGCGAAGGGTGCGGTGTTGCGCGCCTCACTCGACGCGGTCGAGCGACTCGGCATGCCGTTCTTGGGCGAGACCAAGGCGCGTGCGAAAGAGGAGAAGGCGGGACTCCCTGACCACCTCTTTGAGGCGCCGCACGGCTTAGCTGGTGGCGCGAGTGCGCTGCAGGCGGCCATCGACGCTGCCCGCAAGGCGGCAAGCGAGCATGAAGATCACGCCCTTAACCGGAAGCGCACCCCTGCCAAGGGGGAGGGCGACGACCTCTGGTAGCGGGCTCGCCCACGGGGGGCGATGGTACCCTTACGAACATGAGTCACCCACTGCACGGCGCCCGCCCTCTTGATCGAACTGCAGGGTTCCCGAGCGTTGTCGCGCCCCTCACCACCCAGTGGGAGCAGCTCGCCGGCCGAGCAATCGTCGCTGCCGTTGAGCGCAATCCTGAGCTCCGCGACCGCGTTGGCGACATTGGCCTGCGCCATCTGATGCGTGATGCGCAGGTCGTGCTGGAGAAGCTCTCGGTGAGCGTTGCCTCGGGCAGCATCAGCCCGCTCAAGAACTTCACCGAGCACGCGACCCCAACCTGGCGCCGACGCCGCGTCTCCATGGACGACGTCACCGACCTCTATGAGGGCCTGCGCATCGCCGTTGCCACGGTGCTTGCCGGTGAGGCCGCCGCGTTCGCGGATCGCGCACTCCTCGAGGGGATCGCCGTGCTGAAGTGGCACCGCCGCCTCGGTGGCGACACGCGCAAGCGCAACCGCATTCTCAAAGCAATCTACAAGGGGGCGTAGTCGTGACGCTGAAGTGGGTACACATCGATCCGCTCGTCATGAATGGCGAGCCGTTCCTGTACGGCACCCGCCTCACCGTTCGTCGCCTGCTCGAACTGCGCGCCGATGGGTACGATGGCGCACGCCTCCTGACTGAGATGCCAGAGTTGCGCATCGTCGGCATTGCTCGGGCCTATGAATTTGCCGCAGCGAATCGCGAGCACTACGCCGAATTCTTCGACGCCAACGGAGAGCTCAAGGGGCCGGGCCTTACCCCTGCAGAGTTGGCACTCGCGTGACCGAAGAGACGCTCGCCGCACCTACGCCGTTCGACGCCCAGAAGCGCGCCACCGAACTCGCGATTCTCGATGCACTTCGTTCGGTTGTCGATCCCGAGATCGGCATGAACGTGGTGGAGCTTGCGCTCATTCGCCAGGTGCTCGTGGGCGAGACCGAATCCGAAGTGAAGATGATCCTCACCACACCGTTCTGCCCATACGCAGGATCGATGCTCGCGCAGGTGAAAGAGGCGGCGGAATCGGTGCTCGAGCATCCGGTGAAAGTCACGCTGCTCGCCGAGCGCTGGGATCCGAAAGATGCCGGTCTCGCCTGGTGAGCGACGAACTCAAGCTTCCGCCAAGCAAGGTTGCAACCGGCAAAGGTGACGCTGGAACCACTGGACTTCTGTTTGGTGGCGACCGCATCTCAAAAGACGATGTGCGCACCGAGGCATACGGTACGGTTGACGAAGCTACTGCGGCGCTCGGCATGGCACGTGCCGGGCTGATCGGTCTCACCGGCGAAGGGATCGCTCACCTTGATGAAACGATCCTCTCGATTCAGCGCGATCTCTTCGTTGTCGGCGCGGAACTCGCGACCAACCCTGAGGCCTGGGACCGATTAGAAGAGGGTCGCACGAAGGTCTCACCGAAGATGTTGGCGCGCATCAACACGCTGCTCGCTGCAACTGAGGCGGCGATCGAGTTCCCGAAAGATTTCGTGATTCCAGGTTCGAGCAAGGCCTCATCGGCAATCGAGCTTGCCCGCACGATCATTCGGCGTGCAGAACGCTGGTGCGTGACGCTCGGTCGCGAGGGCCTGCTTCCCGGTGAGCACCTCTTGGCGTATTTGAATCGTCTCGCCGACCTGCTCTGGCTGCTCGCGCGCCAGGCGGAGAAGCTCGAAGCGTCGGCAACACGATCCGTTTCGCAGACACCTGTTCGCGACTGACGAACTCCTAGGAGAATTCTTCGTCTCCAAGAATGAAGCGCACGGCGCTCGAGTGGTGCCTGTATCCAACGCTTTCGTAGAGCTTGTTGGCGCCGGTGAGCGATTCCGCATCAACTCCCAACATCGACCCTTCGTAGCCGTCGGCCTGCGCGCGAATAAGGTGACGCTCGAGTAACAGACGAGCCAACCCTCGATTTCGATGTTCGCGATGCACGCCGAGGTTGTTTACCCAAAGCACATGGCCAACGGTGTCGGTGTCTTGCGGGAAGGCGCCCGTTAGCTGGTAGGCGACGAGTTGGCCACTCTCAGTTGCAATCACTTCGCCGAGGGCCGGTCGCGCAGATTCTGCTGCGAGGTATTCCTGCCATTCAATCGGTGTCATCGATGAGGTTCCCCAGTGATCTGCGAAGCAGTGGTTCTTCAGCACCCGTAGCTCCTCGAGGTCGACGTCGGCAATCCTCAGTGACTGGTATCCAGCAGGGAGCGGCGCATCGCTCAGCGTGCTGCTCGTCGGGCGGTCTGCAAACCGCAGCAGCATCTCGGAGTAGTAGCGGATCGGTCGCATGCCGGCGGCAACATAGAGTCGCTGGGTTCGTTCCTCCAACTCAACGGTTTGTGCCTGAATGGTTGCTCCTGGAAACGGAGCGAGTAGTTCTTCCGCACGATCCTTCGACCAGGCGAACAGGCTGCGACCGAGCCCGATTCCATGAAGGCCTGGGTGCACGCCCCCGTCAAGATAGGCGCGTGGCTTCTCTGCATCAGTGGCACCAATCGCCCACGCCCATCCGGCGATCGATCCGTCAGGTGCCCGAACCACGATGGCATTTGCCGCCGCATCCACCCCAGCCCCGGTGAGGTCTTCGCGCAGGTCGCCCTCGCTGTACAGCAGCGGGTACCCGACGGCGTGGTAGTTCGCGTTGGTCAACGCGACGAGCTCGGCAACATCACGCTCAACGTCGCACGGCATCGCCGTAAAGCCCGCAGGGAGGGAGTCGCTGAGGCGGAGGAGTCGGTCAAGGGATTGGCTCATAGGGATAGGGTAATCTGAACTCCGACATAAACCGTCAGAAATCCCTCAGGAGGCCCAGTGAACAACCACCAGGAACCCAGCGCCCGCGGTCTGCACGGCAGTGGGGCCGTCGCGTTCAGCACGCGCGGCGAATACGGGGTGCGGTTCATGGTTGCCCTCGCCCGCATGGATCACGGTGAACCTGTCTCGCTGACTGATATCGCCGAACAAGAGGATCTCCCTCGCGCCTACTTGGAGCAGATCATTGGCGGCCTACGCGACGCAGGCATCATCGACAGCCAGCGCGGCGCCCACGGCGGCTACCGGCTTGCCCGCCCGGCGAACGAGGTGCGCATGGGTGCGGTGCTGAAGGCGCTCGAAGGCCCCATCGTGCCGATGGCCTGCCTCGCCGAAGAGGGGAGCCCCTGCAATCGAGCCGGCAACTGCACCGTGACGCTGTTGTGGAGTCGCGTGCGAGACTCGGTGACCGAGGCGCTTGATTCGTTCACCCTTGCCGACCTCGCCGCACCCGGTTCACCGATCGCCCTGACCGTGTCAGCAAAACATTGAGAGAGGAGAGCACCATGAGCGAGAGCACGCACCTCGTCATCAAGGACCTCGTTGTTGCGCCGACAAGTGACCCGAGCAAGCACATCTTGCAAGGGATCTCACTCACGGTGAAGCCGGGCGAAGTCCACGCGATCATGGGGCCGAACGGTTCTGGCAAGACGACCCTCAGCTACGCGCTGATGGGACACCCGAGCTATCAGATCGTTTCGGGGAGTGTGCTGTGGAAGGGCGAAGATTTGATGGAGTACAGCGCCGATCAGCGCGCGCGACTCGGCCTCTTCCTTGCCTTCCAGTATCCAACCTCGATTCCGGGCCTCTCCGTTGCGAGCTTCTTGCGTACCGCAATGAACGCACGTCGCTCCGGCCTGGTGCGTGATCCTGAGTTTGATCCGTCGGACCCAGTGAAGGGCGGCATGACGATGGGCGAGTTCCGCAAGCTCGTCAAAGAGAAGCTCACGCAACTGAAGATGGATGAGGCGTTCATGACGCGTTACTTGAATGATGGATTCTCGGGCGGCGAGAAGAAGCGCCTTGAAATGTTGCAGATGGCGTTGCTGAAACCAGAGATGGCGATTCTCGACGAGACCGACTCTGGCCTCGACATCGATGCGCTGCGCATCGTCGCCGAGGGTGTGAACACGATGCTCTCACCAGAGCTCGGCGTGCTGGTGATCACGCACTATCAGCGACTCCTGGACTACTTGAAGCCGCAGTTCGTGCATGTGCTGGCGCGCGGCCGCATCGTTGCTTCGGGTGGAGCAGACCTTGCGCATCGGTTGGAGCGCGAAGGGTACGCGCCGATCCTTGCCGAGAACGGCATCAACCCAACCGCAGACGAAGCGGCAACGCCAACCGCTGCACCAGCACCGTCGGCGTAGCGCGGCGCAAGTAGGTTCGAAAGATGGGCGCATGGCACAACGCTGACGGCACACTTGACCCCGTAAAGGTTCGCGCCGAATACCCGATCTTCAAGACGCAACCGGGGGGTCGGCCGTTGCACTACCTTGATAGCGCCGCAACAGCGCAGCGACCTCAGCGCGTAGTGGATGCGGTGTCAAAGTTCCTCTTCACCGCGAATGCGAACCCGCACCGCGGCGCTTACACGCTCGCCCAGATGGCAACTGATGGATATGAGTCAGCACGCGCGCGCATCGCTGCGTTTCTCGAGGTGCCCGCAGCCGAGCTCGTGATGCTCGGCAGCGCCACCGAGGCGCTCAACCTCGTTGCGCGATCGTGGGGAAAGGCAAACCTGCGCCGCGGCGACGTGGTGCTGGTGACGGAAGCCGAGCATCATGCCAACCTTATTCCGTGGCAGCAGATCACACGTGAGATGGATGCCGACCTGGAATTCATTCCGGTTGATGATGTGACCGGCGAGATCCTCTGGGATCGCCTCGACTCGTTGATG
>CAINNT010000040.1 GCA_903851225.1 uncultured Chloroflexota bacterium | reverse complement strand
TCGGCGAGGCCGGCCGCGGCATTCGTTCGAAGCGTGTGGACGAGGTCATCTTTGCAGGGTCGGAGAAGCGTCGACCGCTCGGACTCGCCGAGGTATCGCTCTCCATCGCCAACGATGATGGGCTTTTTGACCTCCCATTCACCGAAATCGAAATCGCTCGACGTGCCGATCGTGGTGGTGGCCAGGAGTACCTGCTCAACCGCGAGAAGATTCGCCTTCGAGATCTCAACGAACTGCTCGACGGGGCCGGCCTCGCCGAAAACGGACTCCTCTTCATCGGCCAAGGCGCCGTTGACCAAGCGCTGAGCCTGAAGGCAGAGGAGCGCCGCGCGCTCGTGGAGGAGTTCGCTGGTACTGCTCGACACGAGCGACGTCGTGCGCGAGCCGAAGCTGAGATGAAAGAGGCGATCGACAATCGCGCTCGTGTTGAAGAGATCCTCGGCACCTTGCGTCCACAGGAGCGTCGCCTCGCCACGCTCGCCAGGCAGGAAGCCGGCAGAGAGGAACTGCTTGCCGATGCGGTCGAACGTATCGCCGCACTCGGTGCGGCGCGTGGCGCGTGGATTGCATCGCGTCGCATGCGCCTCGGCGGCCAGCTCGCTTCGGTCACCGGAGAGTTGCACGGCATTCGCGAGCAACTCCGCAGCGCCGACGAGGAGGCGCATCGTCGTCGCGAACGACTGGGGATCGCCCGAACCGAGCTCGACGCGGCACGTCGCGCCCTCGATGCGGCGCGCGAGGCACGAGAGGCGGCCGAGCGATCACAGGCGCGCGTCGACGCTGAGTTTTCAGCTCTTGCGCGTGACGCCGAGCGCATCGCGTCAGAGGTCGTCGTCGCTGAGGCAGAGATTGCTTCAGTTGAGGCGTTGCGTGCGGCCGCAGCCCCCTCAGTAGATGCGGAGGCGGTGGCCGCACTCGAAATCCTGGATGCCGACCTCTCTTCGGCGCGGCGCGAACTCGAAGCGCTGACCGACGGCACAGGAGCGGGGAGCAGCGACTCCGCGTTGCGTGCACAACGGTCTCGCGAAGTGGAACGCGCCGACCTCGCCGCCCGCCTTGATCGACTTCAAGCGGAATTCACCGCAGTCACCGCTGATGGCCAAAACGAAGATCCCTCTGCTGCGGAGAACGTGCTCATTCTTGCTGCAACCGCGGCGAGTGATACTGCTGCGCGACTCGCCGCAGCAGCAGCAGAACTTACCGAAGCCGAGGCCGCCGTCGCGGCCGCTCGGGCAACGGTAGGGGAGAGCGAGCGTGCCGCTCGTCAAGCAGAGGCGGAAGCAGCAGCGGTCTCAGGCCGCCTTGCTGCGCTGGAAACACGCCGCACTGCGCTGCAAGATCGCGCGCTCGCGAAGGCGGCCCACGCAATGGGCGGCCGGGGCCTGCTCGCCGGAGTTGAGCTTCGTGAAGAGGGTCGTGCAGCGGTACTCGCCGCTCTGGGTGCGTTGGCTCGAGGTTTCGTGGTGGATCAGCGCGGCGCAAGCCTGCTCGATGATGAGCAGGGGGCACTTCTTATCGAGGGGTCAGATCCGATCGGTGTCAGCACCCATCCCACGCTTCCGTCTCTGAACGGTGAAATTCTCAGCGATCCACACGGTCTGCTCGGACGTCTCCTTGCCAATGTGGTTGTTGCGCCGAGTGTTGCTGCGGCCTTGGGCGCCTTATCCGATCTTCCGCCGGGCGGCACGATCGTGACGCGCGCCGGCGCCGTGGTGCGACATGGCGGGGTCGTCATCCGCGAGACAGAGCCAGACGATGCCCTTCTGGACTCCGAAATCCGTCGCGCCGCAGCTGAATCGGAGCGACTTCGCGCCTCCGCAGCGTCGCTTCGAAACGAAGCGATTGGTGCGTCTGGTGCCTTGAGCGCCGCGGAGGCGCGCCTCTCACAGGCCAGACATACCGAGATCAGCATGCGCGCCGCGCTTCGTGCTGCTGAATCTGCACGCGCAGAGGCGGAGCGACGTCGTGACGCGATTCGGCGAAGCACGTCGGAACGCGCAGAGCGCATCTCGCGACTAGAGTCCGCCATCGGCTCCGCCCAGGGACGACTCAATGAGATCACAATCTCCCCCGAGCACGCCGTTGCAACCGATGCTGCAACACAGTGGCGCACTCGGGTGGAAGAGCTGACCGCTCGTCGTGCCGACCTCGCAGTCGCTGTTGAGGCCGATCGGGCGGCACTGCGGACACGGGAGCTGGCGCGGGCACGCGGCGATGCGACCGTTGCCGGAGCGTCCGCTCGAATTGCTCGAGCCGCTGAGGAGCGGGGTGCCCTTGAAACGCGCGTCGCTAATCTCCGCGCCCAACTTACTGAACAGTCAGGCCTAGCCGCCGCAGCGCGCGCCGCCGCTGCACAGCGTGAGGAGGGTGTGCAGGTCAAGGCGGCGCTCCAAGTCGAGATCGAGAGCGAGATTGCAAAAGATGAAGAGGTAAAGCGCGGTCTCAGGCATCGCGAGCAACAACTTGACGAGGCTCTCCGCCCACTCGAACGAGATGCACAGGCCGTAGAATTTGAACGCGAGCGCTTTATTGAAGAGCTGAGCGGCGACCTTGCCGCCTTTGGTCGGCGCCTCTCCGAGGACCCACGTTTGGCTGCAGGAATCCCCGTTGCACTGCGTTCTGCAGCCTCCGCCGACGCAGCGGAAACCCTTGCCGATGGCGATGCCGCAGTCCGAGAGGAGCTCGCTCGCAAACAGGCAGCGGCTCTCGTGATCTATTGGGAGAGTCAGAGTGCCGCATCTGAGCCAATGGGAACCATCGCTCCAGACCCCGAAGAGGTGCGGGCGTTGGAGCGGTTGCGCCGCAAGATCGGTCCGCTTGAAGCGGGTGGTGCAAGCGTGGTGATTGAGCATCAGGAACTCCGTGCCCGGCTTGAATCCCTAGAGGTCCAGACGCGCGATCTGGATGGTGCGATTGAGAAGGCTGCGACGCTGATGCGAGAACTTGATCAACTAGTCGAAACAACCTTCACTGAGCAATTTGCAGCGCTGCAAACTACGTTTGCCGCCAACTTCCAACTCCTCTTCGGTGGCGGAGATGCACAACTCCGATTGGCTGATGACAGTGACGCGCGCAGACCCGGTGTTGAGATCGATGCGCGCCCACCACTGAAACGTCGACAGCAGCTCTCGCTTCTCTCAGGTGGTGAGCGGGCACTCACGGGCGTGGCGCTGCTCCTCGGCATGTTGGCGGTGCGGCCCCTCCCATTCGTGGTGCTTGACGAGGTTGATGCGGCACTTGATGAGGCGAATGTCACCCGGTTCGGCGATGCGATTCGCGAACTGAGCGAGCGCACCCAGGTTGTCGTGATCACGCACAACCGCGGCACGGTGGAGGTTGCCGACAGCCTCTGGGGCGTGACGGTAGGGGAAGATGCCGCAAGCCGGGTCTTCGGGCTGCGCCTCGATGAGGCGAAGCGCATCGCCGATCAGGCGCGCGCTGAGCGCGAGGCGGCGCGTTGAAACTCGCCTTCTGGCGAAAGAGCTCCGCCGACGACGAGAAGCGTGTGGTTGAAGCCATCGCCCCGGCCTCCAATCCACTTGCAAAAGTTCTTCGCCGCTTCACTGCACCAGAGCCCAACTGGCGAGAGATTGAGGAGGCACTGCTCGCAAATGACGTAGGGCTCGCTGCGACCACCGCACTCATTCAATCAGCGCGCGATAGTGATGGAACATCAGGTCGCGCACGGGTACGAACTGCGGCGCTGCAACTACTTGGTGACGAAACCAGCGATGCGCACAACGAGGCCGATGTGGTTCTGCTCGTTGGGGTCAACGGGGTAGGGAAGACCACGACTGCCGCCAAACTCGCCGCTCGCGCCAAAGGCTCAGGGCTCTCGCCCCTTCTCGTTGCTGCGGATACCTTCCGCGCAGCTGCGATCGATCAGCTACGTGCACTCGGTGTACGCGAGGGGGTCGAAGTGGTTGAAGGGCGCCCAGGCGGAGATCCTGCTGCTGCAATCCACGACGCGCTTACCCTTGCGGCCGCGCGGAGCTACAGCCCAGTCATCATCGACACGGCCGGTCGCATGCAGACACGCAGCGGACTGATGGACGAACTCTCGAAGATCAGGCGGGTTGTGACAAAGGTGGCACCGACACGCACCGTCGAGGTGCTACTCGTGCTGGACGGCACCGCCGGTCAGAACGGGCTTGCGCAAGCGCGCGAGTTCGACGCGTCAGCGGGGATCGATGGAATCGTGCTCACGAAGCTTGATAGCGGCGCGCGCGGTGGGGTGGCGTTGGCCGTCCGTCGCGAATTGGGATTGCCGATCCGCTGGATTGGAACCGGCGAGCGCCCGACCGATCTCGTGCCGTTCGCGGCGGAGGTGTTTGTCGACGGTCTACTTGGCGGACCTGCGGACTACTGACGCAGGAATCTGTGCGATCGAGGTGATCGACCCGAGTCGGGAGGCGCCCACGAAGATCCCGATGGCAATAGAAGCGCACCCGCCCACCAGCAGCGCAGCGCCGCTTCCGGCAACAGAACTCCCGATCAATCCACCAACGATGATCCCCAGGAGGCGTCCGAGAATGGCCACACCGTCATTAGCGGCATTGGCGCGACCTTGGAAGTTCGCCGGCAGCACTCGCCCTCGAATCGCCGCCTGGTTGGCCTCCCAGACGGTTTCGAACCCATCGCTGAGCAGCTGGTGGCCAATCAGCATGGCGATCCCGACGGCCGTTGCCCCGGGCGCAAGAGGCACCAGGATGAGTCCGAATCCGACGATCATCAAGCTCACGGCGATGGCACGCCCAACGCCGAGGAACCTGGAGAAACGTTCTGTGAACACGCCCCCGAGGAGAGCAGCGATACCGCCCGTCGCGATGACAAATCCAATGGCTTCTGGGCCTAGCCCGAGCCCATTGCTGACAAAGAGCAGGTATGAAGATCGGAAGAGGCCAAAGTAGAGACCGATCACAAAGGTTGAGATCAGTAGTGGACGCATGATGACAACGGACCAAGTGGCCTTCAGACCGTCGGAGAGCTCGCGGAGGAAGCTTCCCCGGGCCGAGACTGACGGCAACTTCGGCTCCGCGACGCGAAGGAACCCGATGAGCACCGCTGATGCGATGTACGTAAGAGCGTCGATCCCAATCGCGGCTGGCCCTCCGAACGCACCAACTAGGAGACCGGCAGAGCCAAACCCGAAGAACTCTGCAGCACCGCGGATTCCCAAGGTACGCGCCAAGACGGCTCGCAGCGCCGAAGAGTCGACGAGGCCAGCGAAGTAGCTCCGCTCGGCGATATCAAATGTCGTAGCGCACATGCCGCAGAGAGAGCTGACCGCTATCAAGTGCGGAAGGGTGACGCCACCGAAGAGCGTCGCTGCAAGTGGAATCGAGCCGAGGAGCAAGGCTCGCAGCAAGTCGGTGGCGATCAGAACCGGCTTGCGAGGGAGTCGATCGATCCAGACCCCCGCGAACTGGCTGACGAGCGCCCCTGCGATGAGGTCAACGGCGGCAAGAGCGGCAGCTTCAGCCGCATTGATCCCAAGGCCGATGATGGCGAGTAGGGGCAGCGCTGCGCGTGTGATGAAAGAACCAAAGGTCGAGATGGCCTGGGCGCCGATCAGCAGGTTGACGTCACTGCGCACGGAGGGGTGGAGCCCGTGGCGCCGGCCGTTCGCGTTTGATCCGCGTTTTTGAGCTGTCATCGCGCGAGCGTACACTCTAGGCATGTTTGACGCGCTCGGTAACAGTCTTCGGGCTTCACTTCGCCGCCTGACTGGGAGTGGGCGGATCAGTGCCGCGGATCTTGAATCGGGACTCGCCGACATTCGCACCTCACTGATTGGCGCCGATGTGGCGATGCCGGTCGTCGCGTCGCTGCTGGAGCGCGTGGCGGATCGAGCGCGAGCCAGTGAGATCGTAGGTGGGCTTGGCGCGGGAGAGCGCATGTTGGGAATCCTGCACACTGCGCTGACTGAGACGTTGGGCGGATCAGGCCGGGAACTCGATCTGCGCGAACGTCCAGCAACCATCCTCTTGCTCGGCGTGCAAGGTGCCGGCAAGACGACCACTGCGGCCAAGCTCGCCTACCGCTTGGCGAAAGAGGGTCGACGCCCAATGCTCGTTGCTGCAGACCCTCGACGGCCGGCGGCAGCAGAACAACTTGCCACCCTGGCCACAGCCATCAAGGTGCCGGTGCATCGCGAACCGATTGGCACGTCAGTGGCCGAGATTGGTACGCGCGCCATCGCTTCGGCGCGGCGGCTCGGCCTCGATGTTGTCATCATCGACAGTTCTGGGCGCACCACTCTTGACGACGAGCTGTTGCAGGAGCTGCGTGACCTGCGCAATGCGACAAACCCACGCGAGCGCCTTCTCGTGCTTGATGCCGCTACGGGTCAGTCGGCCCTTTCGATAGCTGAAGGATTCAAATCGGTGGCGGAACCAACCGGGCTCATCCTCTCAAAGCTGGATGGTGATGCGCGAGGTGGAGCTGCCCTCTCAATTGCCGGAGGTGCTGGAATTCCCGTAGTCTACATGGGAACTGGTGAGCGCCCCGACGCTCTCGAACGTTTTCATCCCGATCGAATCGCCAACCGCATCCTTGATATGGGAGACCTTGCAACCCTCGCGGAGCGAGTTCGCGATGCCGAGATTGGGCCGGCCGCAGGCGCTGATGCGGAGGTGCGTGCAAAGGCGGCGGAGGCACGTGCGCTACGTGGCGGCATGACCTTTGACGATCTTCTCGGTCAGCTTCGCCAAATGTCTTCGCTCGGTCCGATCGGGCAGGTGGTCAAGATGATCCCTGGTATGGGCGGCATGGCCCAGCAGGCCGAGGCGGCTGTTGCGAGTGGCGAGCTTACGCGCACCGAGGCGATCATCCTGTCGATGACTCCAGCTGAGCGACGCGATCCCGCTCTCCTCACGTTGCCGAGACGGCGACGCATTGCCGCAGGGGCGGGACGAACCATCGAAGAGGTAAATCGGCTGATCAAGCGGCTCGACGAGATGCGCACGCTGATGCGCCGGGCGGGGGGCGGAGACCCGAGTCGGCTGATGGGTGGCGGGGCGGGACTCCCTGGTAAGCACGCAGGTGGGCGGATTCCGCCGAAGGCGTCAAAGAGGGATAAGCGTGCGAAAAAGGGCGGAAAACGGCGCTAGGGCCTAGGAGGGATGCGCCAGAGCCGATGAGCGGCTAGGATCTACGGACTGACCCCCTGGCAACGCCAGGGCCACCAGCCGCTCCGGAAGGGGCGGCGCCTCGGAGGATGCATCAGGGATGAGTGTTCGGATCCGTTTGACCCGCGTGGGCGCAACTCGACAGCCATCGTATCGCGTGGTTGCTACTGATCGGCGCTCGCCGCGAGATGGTCGCTCTCTAGAAATTCTTGGCCACTACAACCCACGCACCGAACCGATGACGTTGGTGCTCGATCTGGCGAAGGTCGATGCTTGGATCGCCAAGGGCGCCCAGCCATCAGAGGTTGTCGGCAAACTCATCACGAAGGCTCGCGCAGGCGGAATCGCCATGGGCGGTAAGACGTTGGCCAAGGCCGCAACTCCTGGCTATACCAAGCCTGGCACGCGACCCGTTGCTGAGGAGCCAACTGTCGTTGTTGAAGCTGCTCCGGAGGCCACTGCAGAAACCACCGCTGACGCAGCGACCACTGAGGCAGCGCCCGTGGAGGATGCTCCAGTCACGGAGGCTGCCCCTGTTGCCGAAGAGGCAACGTCAGCGGCGGCTCCCACCGTCGAGGAGGCGTAAATGGCAGCAGCACAGTTGGTTGAATATGTCGCAAAGTCGTTGGCCGATAATCCAGACGGCGTCAGCGTTGAGGTCGAAGAGGATGGCGACGCCATCGTCTTGCGTCTCCTCGTTGACGAAGAGGATATGGGACGCGTCATCGGGCGCAACGGCAGCATTGCCAAGGCAATGCGCAGCCTGCTGAAGGTTGTATCGAATCGCACTGGAGAGAACTACGTCCTCGAAATTGGCTGAGGTAACGACGAACCTGCGCGTTGCGCAGATCCGTGGTGTTCGCGGTCTTGATGGTTCCCTTCGGATCGAGGTCCTGACGGATACCCCTGAACAGCGCTTTGCTCCTGGTGCGCGCCTCTTTGTTGAGGGCTCAGATCGCGTACTCACCCTGTTGGAGGTCACCCCGAGCTCACCAGGTCTCTTTGTGCGTTTCGGCGAGGTGCAGAGTCGACTCGCGGGCGAACGCCTTATTGGGGCCTATCTCACAATTCCCGCTGCGGAAGCCCAGATCCCACCTGACCGCGTGTTCTGGGATGAGGTTGTCGGCATCACCGTGCGCGACACCCGAGGCGAGGTGATCGGCGAGATCCGCGATCTCTATCGCGCGGGTGGCGCCGAGGTGTATCTCGTGCGCACGCCAGATGGGGGGGAGATCGATCTCCCCGCAGTCGCATCGGTGATCGTGGAGTTTGCTCCCCGCGAAGGCCGCATCGTCGCCGACCTCACCGGCTCAGAACTAGCAGTTCGCGTAGCGAAGGAGCCCCGTCGCCGTGGCCCCAAGAAGACGCCAGGCAGCGTCGCCTCGCTGCGCGCCGCAAGGGCATCCCGTCGTCCGAAACAGCGTGGTTCCAATCCTCAGGGCGGCGAAGCATGAGTGACGCCGTGCCGCCAGTATTGAAGATCGATGTGATCTCGCTCTTTCCCGAGACGATCATGTCGGCCCTCTCCGCAAGCATTCCCGCGCGTGCCATTGAGCGAGGGTTAGCCACGCTAACCTGCCACGACCTGCGTACCTGGGGGATCGGGAAGCACCGCTCGGTCGACGATGAGCCGTATGGCGGTGGGGCCGGAATGCTGTTGCGACCAGAGCCGTTGGTGGAGGCGATTGAAGCTCTGCGCGCCCAAGACTCCACCGTCATCCTCTTCGATGCAGGCGGCGAGCGCCTACGGCAACCGCGAGTTCGCGCGCTCGCCTCGGCCTCACATCTGATCATCATTTGCGGGCGATACGAAGGAGTCGATGACAGAGTTCGCGCCTACGTCGATCTGGAGCTGAGCCTTGGAGACTTCGTTCTCTCGGGCGGAGAGCCAGCTGCAATCGCCCTCTGCGATGCTGTACTGCGACTCGTTCCAGGCGCAATCGACTCCGCTTCGCTCTCGGAGGAATCGTTCTCCGGCGATCTCCTGGAGTACCCGCAATTCACCCGTCCGGCCGAATTTCGAGGGGTTGGCGTCCCGGAAATCCTGCTCTCAGGGAACCATGCTGGGGTGGCTGCCTGGCGGCAGGAGGAGTCGGTTCGACGTACCAAGCGCCAGCGCCCCGACCTCGCCGGGCCTGGGGAAGGGGGCGACGGCTCGTAAGAGAGAGGCTCCTCAGGAGAGCACGCTAGGGGCTGTGCTATCCTCACCGCCCGCGCCGACAGGCCCTGTCGGCCACCACGGAGACGAATCATGGACCAAATCCGCACGTTGACCGATGCCCAGATGAAGAGCGATCTCCCGGAGATCAAGACCGGCGACACCGTCAAGGTGTCGGCGAAGGTCGTCGAAGGGAACCGAGAGCGCATTCAGGTGTTTGAAGGCACCGTCATGCGCCTGCGCGGCGGTGGACTTGGATTGAGCATTACGGTTCGACGCATCGCCTCTGGCGTTGGGGTCGAGCGAACCTTTAAGGTGCACAGCCCCCGCATCGAGAAGATCGAAGTTGTCCGACACGGTGTCTCTAACCGAGCCCAGCTCTACTTCCTTCGCGATCGGGTTGGCAAGCAGTCGTCGCTTCGCGAGCGACGGGATAGCGCCACCGACATTGCCAAGAGCGAAGTGAAGGCCGCGGCAAAGAGGGCGATGAAGGAAGAGGCTGATGCCTTGACCGCCGCTGCGGCACTTGCCGCCCAAGATGCTGCCGCTGCTGCAACGGCAGCGGAGGTCGGCGCCGAAGCGCCGGTCGCAGAAGCGGTTGAAACTGTTGCCGAAGATGCCGCTCCGCAAAGCGCACCAGAAGAGGCGCCGTCCGCTGAAGCATCGGAGAAGGCTTCGGAGTGAGCGCCCTGCGGCCCACGAGTGGCCGCACACTGCCAACCCGAGATCTTGAACTACGCCACGGGCATCCTGAGCGTGCCGTCATTGGCATCGATGAGGTTGGCCTCGCGCCACTAGCCGGGCCCGTTGTTGCCTGCGCCATTCTCATGCCCGCCGGAGACCCGATTGTGGGCGTTCGTGATTCAAAGATGCTGACGCCATCCCGCCGAGCTCACCTTGCGCAGCAAATTCGAGAGGTTGCCGTAGCGATCGGCATCGGAGCGTCGTCGGCGCGCGAGGTTGAACGCCTCAATCCTCGCGCAGCATCGCATCGCGCCATGGCTCGCGCCGTAGCGCAGCTCACTCGGAGAATGGGGGCGGCGCCCGACTTCGCTCTCGTTGACGGGAGCAGCGCGCGCGAACTTCGCGAATTGATCGGGCCACATGCGACGGTGGTCCGTGGCGATCAATCGGTCTATGCGATCGCCTGCGCTTCCATCGTAGCGAAGGTACTTCGCGACAGGCTCATGGCGGAACTTGCCGGGCGATACCCAGGCTACGGCTGGGAGAGCAATGTCGGGTACCCAGCGCCCGTGCATCTCGCTGCGCTTGACGTGCTGGGTGTGACGCCGCATCACCGCCGTACGTACGCCCCAGTTGCCGCACGTTTAGGGACCCCGCCGCGCGGCTAGTCCCAACCGTCAACGCGCCCAGTACCGCTCAATGATCAGAATGTCTCGGTGACTACCCGTTCCGCGCAACGAGTACAAATTGGCCGAGAAGCCGAGTCGCTTGCGGCGCGTTCTCTCGCGGCCCGCGGCTGGTTGATCCTCTCGCGCAACCTGCGACTCGGACGGCTCGAAGTTGACCTGCTGGCGCGTGATCCTCGAGGCGTCCTGGTGGCGATTGAGGTGCGTCGCCGATCCGCCGTGGGCACAGCATCGCCGCGGGAGCTTCTTGGCTACCGAAAGATGGGAGCGCTGCGCCGGCAACGGGCCAATCTCCCGGCGGGGTGCCGTATCGACCTCCTCTTGGTGCTTGGCAGCCCTGGTTGCGAGCGGCTGCGCCTGATTCGAGGACTTGCCTAGGGGTTTGGTGCCTCGTGCTAGGATGCTCCAGCGTCCGAAACGGACGTTCGTCCCCGTGAGGGGTCGAAATACGCACGCGGAATCAGACGCCCCACAACGGTGGCCCCTCGGGGTCGTGAAGGCGCCCCGCGGTGGAACAACCGTGTAAGGAGAGTTATGGCACCAATTACCATGCGCGACCTGCTCGAGGTCGGAGCCCACTTCGGGCACCAGACACGTCGATGGAACCCCAAGATGGCGCCGTTCATCTATGCGCAGCGCAACGGCATCCACATCCTCGACCTCGCCAAGAGCGCGAAACACCTGCAGATCGCCCTTGATGCCGTGCGCGACGCGAGCGCGAACGGAGAGACGATTCTCTTCGTCGGCACGAAGAAGCAGGCGCAGGGTCCAATTCAAGAGGAGGCCACGCGCGCCGGTCAGCCGTACGTGATCAAGCGCTGGCTCGGCGGCATGCTGACCAACTTCACGACGATTCGCAAGCGCCTCACCCTCATGGAGCAGCTTGAGGCACGAGAGCAGGCTGGTGAGTTTGACCTTATGTCAAAGAAGGAGGCCTCCAAGCTTGGCGACAAGCTTGAGAAACTTCGCGGAGCGCTTGGCGGCATGCGCCGCCTACGCAAGGCCCCGGGAATGGTCTTCATCATCGATCCAAGCCGTGAGACTCTCGCTGCCATAGAGGCGAACAAACTTGGCATTCCAGTTGTTGGCACGGCCGACACCAACGTCGATCCCGATCTGCTCAACTACCCAATCCCAGTGAACGACGACGCAATCAAATGCATTCGTCTGATTTGTGCCGCCGTCGCCGATGCGGTCATCGAGGGCGCTGCCATTCGCGCTGCGCGTCTGCCAGAGCTTGAGGCACAGGAGGCCGCAGCGGCGGCCGCGGAGAGCGCTGCCGGTGCACCTGAGGCTTCAGCCGTGCAGGACGATCTCGTTGCAGCGCTGAGTGCCACGGGCACGCTGAGCTTCTCGCCAGATGAGGAGCCCACATTCACCAACGACACAACTCCAGCGGAATAAGGAGGCCACCATGGCGATTAGCGCAGAGGCTGTACGAGACCTACGCGAGCGCACCGGCGCTGGCATGATGGACTGCAAACGCGCGCTCGAAGAGTGCGGCGGCGACGTGGAGAAGGCCGTGCTGGCCCTGCGCGAGGCTGGCTTGGCCGCCGCCGCGAAGAAGGCAGGACGCGATGCACGTGAAGGACTCGTCTCCTCATACATTCATACCGGTGGTCGCGTCGGCGTGCTGCTTGAGGTGAACTGCGAAACTGACTTCGTGGCGCGCAACGAGCAGTTCCAGAAGTTGGTCAAAGACATTGCGATGCAGATTGCGGGATTGCACCCGCTCTATGTAAGCCAAGAGCAGATTCCTGCAGCGGCGCTCGAAGCGAAACGAGCCGCTCTTCTCGAGGATGAGGCGCTTGCGAAGAAGCCGGAGGCGATTCGCGCGCAGATCGTCGAGGGTCAGCTGCGCAAGTGGTTTGAAGAGGTCTGTCTTCTCGATCAGCCGTTCCGTGATGGTGACGAAACTGTCGGGCAGTTGATCACCAACGCGATTGCCACCATCGGCGAGAACATCCGAGTTCGACGATTCGTGCGTTACGCACTCGGCGAGGAGCTGTAGGCCCCACATGGTTGGGGCGGTGGAGGCGGTATGACCGAAACCACACGATATCAGCGGATTCTCCTCAAGCTCTCGGGCGAGGCACTCCTCGGAAAGCTTGAATACGGTGTTGATCCTGCCGTCGTGGCATTCGTAGCCGACCAGGTTAAGGCCGTCACGGCGCTCGGCGTCCAGGTAGGTATCGTGGTTGGCGGAGGGAACATCTTCCGGGGCATGGCAGCAGCCACGGCAACGGGGATGGATCGTGCAACCGCTGACTACATAGGCATGCTGGCTACCGCAATGAATGGACTGGCGCTTCAGGACGCACTTGAGAGAGCTGATGTGCCGACTCGGGTAATGACCGCGATCGACATGAACGAGGTCGCTGAGCCATACATTCGCCGTCGAGCGGTGCGGGAGGATCTCGCGGTCGTCGGCACGCAGCCGCCCCAGTGCCGCATCCAGCTCGCCATCCCCGCTGCTCGGCTCGGGACCGG
>CAINNT010000039.1 GCA_903851225.1 uncultured Chloroflexota bacterium | reverse complement strand
CTTCCGTGCGGGCCACGCGCACGCGGGCGTCCTCGTCTTGCTTGGGATCGTTGGTCAACTGTTCCTTGACGGTTCGAAGCTCGACGAGGCGCTCGTCTGGGGGCTGCGTATCGGCCTGGTTGCCGCGCCGCTGCTGATTTCGGGTGGCTTCTTTGGAGGGGCGCCGCGAGAGAAGCTGGGCAAGGCAGGTCCTCTCGCCGCGCTCATCACCGCTGGTGCGGTGGTCCTGAGCATTTCCACGATCGGGGTTGGAGTCAGTCTGCTCGTATCCGGGTAGTTTGCGGGCTGGCAGACCAGACGGAGTCCGAAAGGTCTTGGTATTGCATTAATACAACACCCTTGCTATTGTACTAATACAACAGCCCGTCGGGCTGGGTAGCAAGGAGAGATCGATGGACGCACAGTGGCTGCCGTACGCCGTGGTCGTGGGGACTGCGGTGCTGGCCTTCCTCTTCAACATGGTGGCGAGCCCGCGGCTGACGCGGGCGCTGAACTCGCCGGTCGAGGTGCATGTCCCCTGGCGGCGGCCGCGCATCATCGCCGGCAAGAGCCTGGTGACGATCTGGTTCGCCAGCGCTGCGCTGTACCTGGCGACACTCCCCCAGGTGCTGGAACTTCCGGGCGTGGACCTCAGCGGCTGGAGTATCCCTACTTTGGCGATCATGCTACTCGCATCATTCGCAGCCACCACGTACAAGCGCTCGCTGGCGCAGCAGGTGGAGGATCAACTCGACGAGCGGGAGCTCGCGGCTCGCAACGGGTTCTACCCGCTCGCACATCAAACCGTCCTCATGTTCGCAAGCACCCTCTTCGTGATCCTCTTCATTGTGCAGCTGGGGAGCAACGAGATTGACCTTGGCACCATCAACTCGGAGACGGCACTCGGCTCTGCGATCACGCTGCTCTTCTTCTTCTGGGTGACCCCGAGCCTCGTCCACGCGTGGCGCGATCCGGTGCCTGATGAGGTGTCTGAGGAGATGCGACGGGCGCTGAAGGATGCCAAGCGAGAGTTGCGCCGAGAGTTTCGTGGGCTGTCGATCGAGATCGATGCAGCCGGAGCCGAGGTGAAGGACGAGATTCGGAAGGCGATGGGCATGGGCGAAACCTCGAAGAAGAAGGGTCGCAGCCCGCGCGGGCTCAAGGTCGCCGTGAACGGACGGTTGGTCAAGGGGGCATCCGCTGCCAAGAAGCGAGCGAAGCCTGCGAAGAAGGGGAAGCGCTCATGACCGGGCGTCGGCCGGCGTCGGAGTCGCCGTTTCCCAACCGAATCGCCGAACTGCGCGAGCGCGCGAAGATGAGCCGCCTTGAGTTGGCCGAACTCGTCGGCGTCAACTCTCAGACGATCGGATATCTGGAGCGCGGGGAGTACAACCCATCGCTCGCTCTGGCGTTCCGACTCTCTGACGTCTTCGGACTCACCGTGGAGAAGATCTTCGTGCGCAACCAGCCCAAGGGTGGAAAGAGACGGTGATCGAACCGAACGTAGGTCAACCCGTGTCCAGGCGTCGGCTGCCGCTTGTGATCGCTCTTGCGATCGGTTTTGTGCTGCTTCCGTTGGGAGTGGTCTTGCTTCCGCTCGTACCCGAACTTGGGATCCCCCTGCTTCTCGTTGCAACGCGCCTGCTTGGCCGCCGCTTCGCCTGGGCACGTCGCTTCAACGCTTGGATCGATTCGAAGTGGAGAGCGTTGCGAGCACGGCTTGCCGGCGACCCTGCATCGGATCGCCCAGCGCTTTGGCGTTGGATCGTCGGGGCAGTGGTCATCCTGCTGGTCTGGCAGGTGCTCGGAGCCGTGGCATCGATCGCGGGCATCGTCGCACTCGGGCTCAGTCCCGAAGAGATCCTTCCCGCAGGCGGATTTGGCATCGATCCGATCGCGCCAGAACGAGCCGCCGCGGTGCTGTTTGTCATCCTCATCTCGTTCGTTCCGTTCCTCGTGGGGAATCTGTTGGCGTATCGGTACATACTGAAGAGGCGCATCGCTCGGCTCTTCACCAGCACCGGATCCTTCTCGATCCGCAGAACGCTCACCGGCTTCACCGTCTGGTTCGCGCTGGGGCTCGCTGGAACTGCCGCATTTGAACTGCTCAATCCCGGTGCGGTGAACTGGGCATTCGACCCAGAAGGGGCGGCTCCGTATATCGCCGTCGCGCTGCTCTTGATCCCGTTGCAGACAACGGCAGAGGAGCTCTTCTTCCGAGGCTGGCTGCTGCAGTGGGCTGACAACGGATGGCGTCGTCGGATCGCCGTTGCAATCGTGAACGGGTTCGTCTTCGCGCTTCCACATCTTGCCAATCCGGAGGTGGGCGGCGAAGACGTGATTCGGATCGTCGGGTACATCGCGGTGGGAACGGGATGGGCATGGGTGACGCTGCGTGACGGGACGCTGGAGCTGGCGATCGGCGCGCACGCCGCGAACAATCTCTCGGCCGCCTTGATCGCCGGCTACGTCGGGTCGGCGATTCCGTCGATCTCGCTCTTCATGATGGACCGCGTGCCCGTGGCGCAGGAGCTGGTACTGGGCGTGGCAGGGGTCGTCGCCTTCGCCTGGATCACGGGGCGACGTCGGCCCCTGCGCGAAGTCGCATCGGCAGGGTAAGAGTCCGCCTCGAGCCGGACATGATGTTGGCGTGAACGCCACGCTTCTGTCTGAAGGGGATCGATTCGATGCAATCGTTTCCATCGTCCACGAACCGTTGCTGCGCTACCTCGCGCGACGTGCTCAGCACGATGCGGTAGACGACCTGTATGTCGAGGTGCTCACGGTGCTCTGGCGACGCATGGCGGCGGTGCCCGTCGGCGCCGAGGTTCCATGGGCACTGGCGGTTGCGCGACGCACCCTGGCAAACCAGCGACGTGCCCATGGGCGCGTTGCACGGCTCATCGCCAAGCTCGCCCTGCTCTCGCCGGGGATCGATCCAGGGCCAGAGCCTTCCGGACTGGACGACGGTGTGGACGCGGCGATGCGGCAGCTGCGCGACTCCGATCGCGAGATCTTGCGTCTATTCGCCTGGGAACAGCTGAGCACCGGGGAGATCGCCGCAGTGCTTGGGATCTCGCCCAATGCGGCAGGTGTTCGGCTGCACCGAGCGAAAGAGCGGTTTCGGCGAGTGCTTGAAGAGTGGCGCAGTAAGGATGCCACCGATCGCGGACAGGAAGTGAGTGCAGAGCGAAAGGAGGCTCGAGATGAACGATGAACTGCAGCGTCGGCTCAAAGCGGCTGACCCGCTCGCCGTCGAGGAGGGCTGGACCCGAACCCCGGCGCAGATCGACCTATTGAAGGGGCGTGCGATGACTGGCAGAGGGGAGATCGCGGCGAGGCCGCGTGCGATCGGATTGGGTGTGGTGGGTGCAATTGCGCTTGCCGGCATGTTGCTGGTCGGGAGCCTCGGCGCCCGCCCGACCCTTGCTTTCAGCTCCGACGCGACCATGGCAAACGAGGCGCAGATGGCGGCGGCCGACGCAGCGTGCAG
>CAINNT010000038.1 GCA_903851225.1 uncultured Chloroflexota bacterium | reverse complement strand
TTCTGAGCAGGCTTTGCGGCCGGTTTGGCGACAGGCTTCGATACGGGCTTCTCAGCAGGCTTGGAGCCACCGATCAATCGGGCGAACAGGCCTTTCTTCTTCTCAGCCATGTGTCGCCACGTAACGAACGAGATCGGCAACACGGCAGCTGTAGCCCCACTCATTGTCATACCAGGTCACGATCTTCACGAACTTATCGCCAACCATCATCGTGCTGAGCGTGTCGATGATTGACGAGCGAGTGTCGCCCTTGTAGTCCGACGAGACGAGCGGCTCGTCGGAGACGCCGAGGATTCCCTTCATTGGGCCGGCTTCAGCGACTCGGAACGCGTCATGGATCGCATCGATGCTTGCCGAACGCTCGAGTTCTGCCGTGAAGTCGACGATGCTCACCGTTGGGGTTGGAACGCGAATGCTGTAGCCGCCGAAGCGGCCCTCGAGCTCGGGAACGACGCGCGCGATCGCCGCGGCCGCGCCGGTTGAGGCTGGTACAAGGTTGAGGCTTGCGGCACGCGCGCGGCGCGGGTCGCTGTGCGCAACGTCAAGTATTCGCTGGTCGTTGGTATAGCTGTGGATCGTAGTCATCAACGCGCGCGCAATGCCCCAACCGTCAGAGACGATCTTTGCCGCCGGAGCCAGGCAGTTCGTGGTGCAACTGGCATTGGAAACGATGTGATGCTTCGCCGGGTCGTACTGCTTCTCATTCACCCCCATCACAACCGTGAGGTCTTCACCGGTTGCTGGGGCGCTGATGATCACCTTCTTGGCGCCGGCGGCACGGTGTGCTGCCGCCTTTTCTGCGTTGGTGAACAAACCAGTAGATTCCACGACGATGTCGACGCCAAGATCACCCCACGGGAGAGACGCCGGATCCTTGCTCGCCAACACCTTGATGCGACGGCCATCAATGACGAGCTCATCATCCTCGGCGGCGACGCTGCCAGGGTAGATGCCGTAGGTGGAGTCGTACTTGAAGAGGTGGGCGTTCATCTTCGGGTCAACGAGGTCGTTGATCGCCACAACCTCGACTTCAGGCGATCGCTGAATGATCGCCTTCAGGCTCTGCCGCCCGATGCGACCGAAGCCGTTAATGCCTACGCGTACGGTCATCGAGTGTCCCCCTTCGATTTCGCCGCTACGACCCGCTCCCACTCTGGATTGCCGATTCGCTCGACAACCATCGGATGACAGCCCGCCAGGCCCACGTCCCCGCCCAACTCGGCGGGATGTACGGAAACTCTCCGTCCTGGAACCTTGAAGCTATTGTCGCCGATCTCCCCCGTAATACGCGAATGGAGCGCATCCCAGTGCGCCTCCGCGAACGAGCCGCCGATGATGATGCGGCTCGGATTGAACACATTGACGAAGCCTGCGACCGCCCGACTGACCGCCAGAAGCGCGTGGTCGATGAGCCCCTGTGCAACGCGATCCCCTGCCGCCGCAGCCTCAGAGACCTCCTTGGCGCTGACCCGCCCCTTCGGATGCGCAGCCAGCCACGCGGCGAGCCAGGGGCTCGCGCCACTGGCCGCAGCCTCGCCCCCCGTGCGTGCGAGTGCGACGCCCGAGGCGTGTGCCTCAAGGTGTCCGATACCGCCGCAGGTGCAGCGTGGTCCGTCGAGCGTGATCGGGGCGTGGCCGATCTCAATCCCCGTGTCGTCAGGTCCTGTGTAGAGTCGCCCGCTGCTGATCACCGCGCCCCCGAGGCCGGTGCTGATCGTGATGTAGAGCAGATCATCGATGCCGCGACCTGCGCCGAACGCACGTTCGCCGAGGATCGCCACCTTCGTATCGTGCTCGAGCAGCGTGGGCAGGTTGAGTGCCGCGCTGATCGGTCCGGCCAGATCGGTGCCCGGAAAGTTGGGGCCGAGGTTGGCGGGCTCGACGGCGATCCCGCGCCACGGATCAATTGGGCCGGGCGCGCTGATGCCGACACCGACCAGTCGAGCGACTGCGGCGGCATCTTCGCTTCGTGCAGCATCCCGTGCCTGTTGGAGCGTGCCGATGCATGCGGCGACGATGGCGGCGGGGCCGCTGCTCACGGGCGTCACGTTCGCAGCACGACCGATGCGAGAACCATCGGCGCGCACGACTGCCGCACGAACCTGCGTCCCGCCGAGATCGAGGGCAAGGACGGTCGCATCAGCAGACGGCGTAGTCATTGCTCCTCCGTGCTCAACTTGAGCTCACTGTGGATAACGTTGTGCGTGGTGCGGCGAGTTATGCACAACTCGCGTAAAGCGGCGCGGCCCCCGACCGGTCTCCCAGTCGAGGGCCGCCTGGCCGCAATGCAATCGCCGTGTGGCGATCGCGTGTAGTTAATCAGCCACCGATCTTGAAGACCTTGGTGCCGCACGTTGGGCACTTGCCCTCGAGTGCTGGCTTGCCGTTCTTCATCGTGACCTTCTTCGTGTCAACTGCTTCCTTCTTTGCCTTGCACTTCACGCAATACACCTGGGCCATTCTCTGTACCTCCACAAACCGGAGCGTTAGCTTCGGTCTACCTAGACCCCAATCGGGGCACGTGCCTCCTCGGTGTTGCCACCAAGCGTTGACCTGCAAGGGGGGCCAAGCGGCCCCCTCGCACAATCACCACGGTTGAGGATAGGGAGCACGCCCCGCACGGTCAACCATGCCCCCCGCACGAATCCCCCCTGGCACAGCCTGCGCCTCAGAGCACACTGGGAGCACGACTAGCCCCGCCCCCTCCACGCCCGCCAGCGCAAGGCTGCCGCCCCGTACGCGGAGGGCCTGAGCGACCTGGGGTGCCCACCACGCCTGGTGCCCAACTGGCGTCGCAATGGAGGGGGTCCCCATCCCTAATCGAGGCACGATCTCCTCTGCTCCAGGGGTCGCCTGACCCTCGATTGCGACCTCCAGACTCGTACGTGGAGTGACCGTGAGGTCCGCGGCGACCGCAAGCGCCCAGAGTCGGTAGCCGCCCCCTGAAGTACCCGCCCGTTGATGGAGCACCCCTCGTACCCTGAGGGCTCGCGTGCTGGTTAGGAGCCCCACCGGGAGCTCGGTGAAGACATCCGGGGCCACGCCGACCAGGATCTCTCCCCTCCCTGGGAGGCGCAGGGTCACACTGCGCGACCCCCCAGCCAGGGCCTTTGATGAGCCGCTCACGACGCCCTGCACCTCAATGGCGCGAGCCTCCCACGGCTCCCACACCCAAGCACCTGGAGCGGGTGGATCGACGGCGCGCGCGGCATGGGGCTCAGCCGACCCAACGATCTGCGCGACGGTTGAGGCAACGAGGGTAAGTGCCTGCCGCCGCAGGATGAGTGCCCCAGTGATCGTCACAACATCACCACGGACAAGATCGGTATCGCCACTTTGCGCGAGCACGAATACCCCGATACCGGAGTCTGCATCCTCGATGCAGTAGAGCCGCTCCTCAGCGAGCTCGCCAGGCGCTGCCGAAACAGTGCCGCGCACCGTAACCGAACTGTTGAGTGACAGGGTGCGAATCTCTGTCGGAGTGAGGGCCTCCAGTCCCTCAGTTGGTGTTGGGCTTGCCGTTGGGCTGGGTAGCGGCGTTCCTGGAGCTTCCGGTGCGAGGTTCGGCGGTGCAAGTGGCACAAGGGTGAAATCGGCGCTGTTGTGTCGTGTGTCGATGAGAGCTCGTTCAGCCCCACGCTGTCGTTCGATCATGGTGGTCGATGACATCGTTGGTGCTGGAGTGCCGAAGCCGCCAGCACCTGGTGCAGCGCTCCCCCACGCAACGGCGTCAGCAATCAGTGCGGGGCTGGCCCGCAAGCGAAGCGAGATGGCGCCTCCGGTAGCGGCGATTCCCTCGCTCCACGTCGCGAACGCACCATCGGAGAACGCCCCCAAACTGTTGGCAACGAGCAACCGTACGCCGGCGGCAAGTGGTGCGGCACCTTCAAGGCTCGCCAGACGACGCGTGGTCGCACCGCTCGTGGTTGTGTAGATCAACTCGTAATCGGCAATGCCTGTGCCACCCGCGCCCACCCCTTCAATCACCACGTACTCATCAGCGGCGGAGGTACCGCCGGTTGCGATGCAGGTGATGAGGAGCGCATCTGGGCTTGACGCATTGATGCCAGGAGGTGGCACGAGCGTAAGGACCAGAATCGTTACGCCAAGCACGACAGCGCGAAGGTGGGCGACTCTCGACATTTGGTTCTCCATCGCGGGCCGAGGCGAGGGCGAGTAGCGCAGGCTCACACGCGCGACGTACTGCGCGCGTCTAAGATGGGAGCATGAGCACCCCAGAGCACGCAAAGAGCAGAGCGGAGGCCCGTCGCCGTAACCGTCTCGCCGCCAAGGCGCGAGCTGAGCAAGAGGCGCTGGGCGTCACCCCAGAGGCGCCGACTGTGGCGCCGACCGCCTCCACGCCACCACCAACGACGGGCGGCCTCGGCTTCCGTGCAGCGCTTGGTTCCTCGGCACGACGGGCACCGATCCGCGAGGACTTGGCCTATCTGCCACGGCTGATCCGCACTCGAGCCTTTGTGCTGCCGCTTGCGGCAGTTGTCATCACCACCCTGATTGCGCTTCAGCCAGAGATGCTGGCGTCAAACCTTGTGCAGCTTGCCGTGCAGTCAATCCTGCTACCGCCTGCATTCGTCGTGGCCTTTCTCGGCGGCATGCTCACCCGTCGCGGCGCATGGCTCATCGGGGGCATCTTCGGTGCGATCACCTATGGAGCATCGGCAATCGTTGGCGCTTCTGATGCGATGTTGTCACTCATCGACGGCAATCCAGTGAAGGGTCTTCTCGCCGGGATTGCGACAAACATCGGCAATCCGGGGGCGATGCTTGCCGACGTGTATGGTGTGACTGCGGCGGGCATCCTGGCCGGCGCATTTGCCGGTTGGTATGGGCGCTTCTTGCGCGCAATGAGTCCGAATC
>CAINNT010000037.1 GCA_903851225.1 uncultured Chloroflexota bacterium | reverse complement strand
AGATTCCGCTCGATGACGCCAAGACCTTTGCACTACTGGCGTCTGGCGAGACCACTGGAGTGTTCCAACTTGAGTCTCCGGGGATGCGTCGCTACATCAAGGAGCTGCGCCCGACGAGCGTCTTCGACATTGCCGCCATGGTGGCTCTTTATCGACCCGGGCCGATGGCGAGCATCCCAACCTACATTCGCCGGAAGCATGGGAAGGAGGCAGTCACCTATCCACACCCGCTCCTTGAGCCAGTGCTGAGGCGAACCCACGGGATCTTCGTCTTCCAGGAGGACGTCATGGCCGCTTCCGTGGCACTTGCAGGATTCAGCGGTGCCGAGGCGGACACACTCGGCTGGGCGATTCGCAAGAAGAAGGAAGATGTGCTGGAGGGCGTGCGTGAGAACTTCTACAAGGGCGCCGCAACCCGAGGTGTGCATCGCGGCGCAGTGGAGCAGGTCTTCAAGCTCATGGAGCCGTTCGCCGAATATGGATTCAACAAGGCTCATGCCACCTGCTACGGCCTCATCGCGTATCAGACCGCATACCTGAAGGCGAACTACACCGTTGAGTACATGACGAGTGTGCTCAACGCCTTCCGCAGCAAAGAGGAGAAGGTTGCCGCGGCAATTGCCGAGTGTCGCCGCCTTGGCATCCCTGTACTACCGCCAGATGTCGATTTCTCGAATCTGGACTTTGAGCCAGAGGGGGAGGCGATTCGCTTCGGCCTTCTCGGCATCAAGAATGTTGGTGCGAGCGCCGCTGAGTCGATCGTTGCGGCGCGTGAGAGCGGCGAGCAGGCTGGGTCGCTGCAGGAGTTCTGCGAGAGGATCGACCTGCGCCTTGCCAACAAGCGCGTTCTCGAGGCCCTGGCGAAGGTGGGGGCGCTCCGTCGCTACGGCCATCCAGCGCAGATTCTGCTCGCCCTCGATGACGCGATCTCAGGCGGCGCCAACGCGCAGCGCGAGCGCGCTGCGGGTCAGGTCGGTCTCTTTGATGCGATGCCTGAGCTCGTCGGGGCGGGGATCCCTGCGCTCCCAACTGTCACTGAGGCCTCGACCCGCGAGCGATTGCGCTGGGAGCGTGAGTTGATGGGCGTCTACCTGAGCGACCACCCCATGAACGCGCTTGCACCGGCGATGCAGCCATTCGTCAGTGCCTTTGTGGGCGACCTCAGTGACGAGTCGTTCAACGACGAGACGGTGACGCTGGGCGCAATTGTGTTGAGCATTCGCCAGATGGTGACGAAGAAGGGCGCGTCCATGGCGATCATCACCGTTGAGGATCTCACTGGGAGCATGGAGGTTGTCGTCTTTCCGCAGGTGTGGGAGTCCACGAAAAGTTCGTGGATCGAAGGTGAGGGGGTTCTCATTGCCGGTCGAACTGAGCAGCGCGGCGAAGAGTGGGAGGTGCTCGTTGAGGCCGTGGTTCCTTGGGAGGAGGCGTCACACCTCAGTGCCGACGCGGTCCGTGCAAAGCTCACCGTCTCGAGCGGGGGGCGTCGGTACGCGAAGCGCTCCGTTGCGCCGATGCCACATGGTGGAGTTCCAGCTGGCATGATTCCCGAAGGCATCGACTTGCATCCGCCGCTCATGGTGGAGCGCGCGCCAGATGAATTTGATTCCATGCCGAACGTTGAACCACTGCCTGCCGAGCCACTCTCTGGCGCACTGTCCAATCCAGACCCTGTGGAGATTCCCACGGATGCCGTGCTCCATATCAAGTTCAAGGCGCGTCAGTCGGTGGACGAGACAATTCGTGTCATGGAGATCGTGAAGGGGGAGTTGCGGGCCAGGCCGGGGGCAACCAGGGTCGTCGTGCACATCCCCCAGGCGGGTGGCACCCAACTCCTGCCGATGGAGCAGCGGAACGGCGTTGCCTGGGATGCGGGACTCCCTGCGATCCTGCGTGATCGCGTCGGCGGGGACGGAATCGAGTTGGAGCTGATCTCCTCGGCGACGCATGGTTGAGTCAGTGCTGCAGAAATCCAAAGAAGCGGGGAGAATAGGGGTATGAGCGGTAAAGATTACGTCTCGGTCCTGACCCGCCAGTCCGCCCCTGAAGGAGTCGATTGGCGCTCAATGTCGGTCGTCGCTCGAGCGCTGCTCCTTACCCGCGCGTCAGTCCTGCCGCTGACGATCCTTGGCTCGGGACAGGGCCTCCTCTTCGCCTGGTGGAGCGGCACGATCAGTGACGCCACGTTCGGCGGCAACGCGGTGAGCGGGCTCCTGCTCGGCTTCGCCGCATTCTTCGGCGCAAATCTCGCACACGCTGCGAACAACCTGGCGAATGATTGGCGCGATTATCACGATGGCCTTGATCGACCCGGGTACCCGCGCGCCGACTACTCGCCGCACCCCATCGCGTCCGGCGCGATGTCGAGTCGAACGCTGCTGATCACGATCGGAGTGCTGACTGCCCTTGCTGCAATTCTTGGTGGCTTCACGATGGTGATTCGTGGCGAACCGCTGCTCGGTGCCTTTGCGATTGCTGGCCTGATCCTCTCGTGGGGATACACCGATCCACCACTTCGTCTGAAGCGACGGGGTCTCGGTGAGCTCTCCGCGTTCATCGTGTGGGGCCCACTGATGGGCGGTGGAACCTATCTCGCAGCAACGGGCACGATTGATGCAATTGCCTTGATTGCAACGTTGCCGTGGGCGCTCTTCGTCACTGCGGTGCTCTTCGGCAAGCACCTCGACAAGATCGAAGCCGATGGTTCACGTGGCGTGAAGACATTCGTGGTACGCATCGGTGAGCGACGTGCGCGCGCCTTCACCACAGCGCTGATCTCCGCCGGGTACGTGGGCATCGCAGTCTTCTCGATTCCGGCGATCGGCATCTTCCCGTGGTTTGTGGCTCCGCTAGCCGGCCTCGGCGCGATTGCCGCACTGCCAGCGCTCAAGATCGTCGCGGCTCCACGCCCGAGTGCTCCTCCAACCGGTTACCCGCTCTGGCCGCTCTGGCATGTGGGGGCAGCGTTCCTCGCATCACGTCCTGCGATGGGCGCGCTGCTTGTTGGAATGTTCGTCGGGGCAATCCTCGGCCGCTAAGCCGAGAGGGCGCTACTTTCCCTTCGCCTCGGGTCGCGCAATGCGCGCTGGCGGAACACGAAGCGCCTCAAACTTTGCAAGTTCGACCTCGATGGCAGCAACCTCTGCCGCTGCGGCTCGCCACTCGGGAGATCCGGCAGGAGCTGCGGCACGCTGTGCTCGAGCAGCGGCGTGCTCACGCATCAACGTTGCTCGATCAGCGCGCGGGGTGAACGCTTTGTCGCTCATGTCGCCTCCCTCTGCTGGTGCTGGTGCCGAAGGCGGGACTCGAACCCGCATGATCTCATCGACCGGCCGATTTTAAGTCGGATGCGTCTGCCATTTCGCCACTTCGGCCCCCCTATCGTAGCGGGGTGGTGGCTTTGGTACCGAAGGTGGGAGT
>CAINNT010000036.1 GCA_903851225.1 uncultured Chloroflexota bacterium | reverse complement strand
CCGAGCGTGAGCGCCGTGCTCGCAGCTGGCCAGAGCGCGGTGTTCACGGTGCGGGCGACG
The DNA here is from genome assembly GCA_903851225.1 of uncultured Chloroflexota bacterium. GTDB lineage: Bacteria > Chloroflexota > Limnocylindria > Limnocylindrales > Limnocylindraceae > Limnocylindrus. The sequence continues at coordinate 1,837 of CAINNT010000036.1, read as the reverse complement.
AGTTCCGCTGCGGCGAGCGCGACGGCGACGATCGACGCGGTGCGCGTGCGCGACGGCGCTGGAGCGAGCGCAAGCCTCGGGATCACCTTCAGCGCTGCGGCAAACCCGGCGGATCTGGACGGCAACGGCACGGTGGATGCAGCCGACCTCGCGACGCTCCTCAACAGCTGGGGCAAGTGCGCGGGCTGCGCAGCCGATCTCGATGGCAACGGTACGGTCGACGCAGCGGATCTCGCGATCCTGCTCAACGCGTGGAGCTAATCGCCGCGCGTGGAGCGTCGCAAGCCGCATGGTGCGACCCGCCAAGGATGCCTCCAACCGGCCTCATGCTGGCGTCGGCCATCGCAGCGTTGGACACAGCGCATTCGATGGACCAATGACCCCCGTGAATTCATGCGCACGCGTCGAATCGATGCAAACATCGACACTGTCGTGCTCGCGCTCGATGCGGAAGCCTGCCTGCTGTAGTTTCCTCTGCATGCGATCACTGACCACCCCCGCCTCAAGCGACCAGCGATAGTCGTAGACACCATGCCCAATCACCGGGCATTTGAAGGCCACCCCGGCGGGAAACGTGCAGAGCAAATCTCCGTCGTCCAGAATTGATAGATCCCGAGGCGAGACGATGAAGTTACGCAATACCAGTCCGATTAACTGCAGGCGCTCAGGTAGCCCCGTCAGCGAATCGGGATGCGGCAGAATCCCGCGGTTGCCGATCTCAGACCACTCGGTCTCCTTCGCGGGCAGTTTCAGGCCTTCGATGTTCGGGAAGTCCTGACCGTCACGGCGTTTCCCATGCAACACATCGAGCGCTGGATCCGACCGGGGGCTGATCTGAGCAACGTTCATTCGGATCTGCAGGATCTGCAGCATCGACTGGAAGGTCGAGCATGAAGCCAGCAGGGTGCTGGCTGGGCCAGGTTCGACGCCGTACACGCCATGCCGGCTCGTGAGGACACCCAAGGGCGCGAATCCACCGGAGATGACGCTATAGAGCCCGACACTCCGCGAGAGCCGATCCATGATCTCCTCGGCTTGGCCGAGCTGAACGCTCCGAGCGAGCAGGACTGCCAAGACCTGTGCCGGATCAGGCGGTGCCTCTGGGTTATAGCCGAAGGACTCGATGATCTGCTTCACATCTTCAATCCTGCTCATGGATCCTCTTTCCACCGTCCGCGGTCTTCTGAAGCAACGTCATGAGCCGAGCGCGGGCATCCTCAATCAGCTTCACCGAATCGCCCCCGCCGATCCAACGCTTTGCGCCCGCCGGGTCTGGGCCGAGCACCGCGAAGGAATAGTCGTTGTCCGACTTGTCCCGGAGCAGCACTCCGAGGTACCAGCCATCGAGCGCCGAGTAGTGCTCAAGCTCCTCCACGAACATCTGCATCATGGGGTGCCTCGCCGCACCAAGCCGTTCGAAATCCCTGACGCTGATCCTCTGAATCGTCTCCGCCATGGGGCCTCCTCGATAGAGACGCGACGCAGCGCAATGCGACGGCTCAGCCACCTTCCATTTTGAGCCGTTCGTCGTCGGCGGGACGCGTTCTCGGCAATGGCGCACCCTCCCCAAAGGTCGATTGCACGGTACAACAGCGGCCTTGGGGCCGAACCCTCCTCCCAACTCCACCGACGCCCTTGCAGCGGCGCTTTACGACGAGCTGCGGGCGATGGCGGCGGCGTACCTGGCCAAGGAACCCGACGGTCACACGCTCCAGCCTACGGCGCTTGTGAACGAAGCGCTGCTGCGCATCCTGGGACAGCAGCAGGGACAGGCGACCAACGTCTGGACCAATCGCGAGCAGTTCCTGGGAGTCGCTGCGATCTGCATGCGCCGCGT
>CAINNT010000035.1 GCA_903851225.1 uncultured Chloroflexota bacterium | reverse complement strand
GGCACCATCCCGATCGGCGCGCTGCTTGGCGGCGTAATCGGCACCAATCTCGGCCTCCGCGAAGCGCTCATCATCGGCGGGGTAGGTGGTAGTTTCGCCTTCCTCCCGCTCCTCTTTGGCCCTGTGTGGGGGATCAAGGAGATGCCGACGGGGGTGGCCGAACGGTAGCGCTCAAGAGACCGCCCAGGCCGCCGCGCGCTGATAGACTCGCGACGCGGCGGGATGCCCCCAGAGAGGGGCCAGCCAGCAAGGAGGGTGCTCATGTCGACCGTAACGTTCCAGGGTGTCTCCAAGAGATACGGAGAGGTGCTCGCCGTGGACAACCTCAACCTTGAGATCAAAGATGGCGAGTTCATGGTGCTCGTGGGTCCTTCCGGATGCGGCAAGACGACCTCGCTTCGAATGATCGCCGGCCTTGAAGACATCACCGATGGCACCCTGCTAATCGGCGACAAGGTGGTCAACGACATTGCCCCGAAGGACCGCGACATCGCGATGGTCTTCCAAAGCTACGCCCTCTACCCGCACATGACGGTGCGCGAAAATCTCGCCTTCGGACTGAAGTTGCGCAAGATCGACAAGGGGGAGATCGAGCGCCGCGTCAATGAAGCTGCCGCAATTCTCGACCTCACCAAACTGCTCTCTAGGAAGCCGAAGGAGCTCTCCGGCGGGCAGCGCCAGCGCGTTGCCCTCGGTCGAGCGATCGTCCGCGAGCCCGCCGTCTTCCTCATGGATGAGCCGCTCTCCAATCTCGACGCGCAGCTTCGCGTCCAAACCCGTGCTGAGATCTTGCGCCTCCACGCACGCCTCAAGACCACCGTGGTGTACGTGACCCACGACCAGGTCGAGGCGATGACCATGGGGACGCGCATCGCGGTGATGAGCGACGGCAAGCTGCAGCAGGTCGGAGCACCGCAGGAGCTGTATGACCTGCCGGTGAACCGTTTTGTCGCCGGATTCATCGGCTCCCCTGCGATGAACCTCCTTGAGGCGACGGTGAACGGACGCCACGTGAAGGCGGGTGACATCGACATTGAGATCAGTGATGCGCGAGCAAAGGAGCTCGAGGGGCGAACGACCGTCACGATTGGCTTCCGGCCGGAGCATCTTGAGCTTGGCAAGGCCGGAGCAGGTCACGCGCAGATTGAACTAATTGCGGATGTCGTGGAATACCTCGGCTCCCAGGAGTTGCTCCACTTCTCGACGAAGAGTGGCGACGTCTTGGCCTTGATTGGATCAGAGCACAAGACACCACGCGGAACCAAGGTGCAGCTCGCTCTTTCATTGGAGAAACTGCACCTCTTCGATTCAACGACCGGCGCAGCAATCCGCTAACTCGGCGACACACTATGCGATTTGGTGACGATGCTCTTGGCGCGCGCCTCAACGCGCTGCTGGAGCCGGGCGAACTTGACGAGGTTCTCGTCGGCTCCGAACTCGTCGTGCAGGCGGCGTACATGGAGTGGCGAAAGGCCACCGTAGAGCGCGTGGGGGGTGGGCGTCATGTCCGCTATATCGTTGGTCACCCAGGCGCGGTAGCGATCCTCGCCATTGATGCTGCCAACGATGCGGCGATCACCCCAGAGAGCGAGATGCTCTTCGTTCGCCAATTTCGGGCCCCCGTTGGGCGACTGCTGCTCGAGGTGCCAGCGGGCACGCTCGACCTTCATGGGGGAATGACGGAAGAGCCGCGGCTCGCCGCCGAACGCGAGCTCGAAGAGGAGACGGGCCTACGCGCCGCGGCCTGGCGCCACCTTCGGACCTTCTTTACCGCCCCAGGGTTCACCAGTGAGCGCATGGAGCTCTTTCTGGCCCTCGGCCTCTCAGCCGCAGGGCCCGGAGCACGCACCCCAGACGAGGATGAGGCGATCGAGGCTGTTCGGCTGACCATCGCCGAGGCGGCGGAGGCGGTTCGCCGAGGGGCGATCGTGGACGCGAAGAGCCTGATTGCCATCGCCGCAGCGGAGCGCCTGGCCACCCGCTAAGCCCCGCACGAATCGTGCGTGAATCCCTCCGTGGTTGCGATATTCGTACCCCCTCCCCCTCTTTGGTGCTAGAATCGTGCGCACAGCGGTCCGCACTGCGGAATCCGCAGAGAAGGATGTATGGACATGGCAATCGAACCACTGCGACACCTCGCACCGACCTCAACGCCGGCTCCCCATCGGGCGGAACCACCCGTCGGACCGACCGTTCAGATTGACCCAGCCCGCATTCGCGATCTCACCGCCCGCGAGTCCGAGCGCCTCGACGCTCGCACCCAGGCCTCAGCGTCCGCCTACGAGCGTGCCAAGCGCTCTCTGGTTGGTGGCGTCTCGTCGAGCTATCAGAAGCGCGCGCCTTGGCCGATTTATCTTGACCGTGGGCAAGGGCAGTACGTCTGGGATGTAGACGGGCACCAGTACCTCGATGTGCACAACGGCATTGGCAGCATGGTGCAAGGTCATGCCCATCCGCTTATCACTGAGGCGGTTGATCGACGCATTCGCCTCGGGTCACACTTTGCCGCGCCGACCGAAGACACCTATATCGTGTCTGAGCACCTCGCGGCGCGCTGGGGTCTCCCCCGATGGCGTTTTGTGAACTCAGGCTCCGAGGCCACGATGGATGCGATCCGCATTGCCCGCGCCGTTACCGGCCGCGATGGGGTGATGAAGATTTTCGGTAGTTACCACGGACACCATGACTACGTGATGGTCGACATCGGTCTCTCGGTCTACGAGGGGACGGATCGTGAGCACTATCCATCGATCGCCTACGGCAAGGGGATCCCGGATGCTGTCACCCAGATGACGGTCGCAGTTCCATTTAACGATGCGGGAGTACTTGAGCGACGTCTCGCCGAGCTTCAGAGCGAAGGCCGCCTACCCGCCTGCTTGATCATGGAGGCCGCGATGATGAATTGCGGCGTGATCTTGCCTGAGCCCGGCTACCTCGCCGAGGTGCGACGCATCACGAAGAAGTTTGGCGTTGTGTGGATCGTTGACGAGGTGAAGACGGGACTCACGGTCGCTGCGGGCGGCGCCACCGAGCTCTTCGGCATCAAGCCCGATCTCGTCTGCCTGGCCAAGGCGCTTGGCGCGGGGATTCCGACCGGTGCGATCGGAGGCAGCGAGGAGATGTGGGCGGTGGTGGATTCGGGCGAGGTCTACATGGTGGGCACGTTCAACGGCAACCCACTCGCCATGGCCGCGGCGCGGGTAAATCTCGAGCGCGTCATGACGCCAGAAGCCTATGCCCACCTCGGACGGCTCAATGCTCAACTCCTTGACGGAGCGCAGGGGATCATCGATCGCTACAAGCTCGCCGCCTATGGAGTGGGAATCGAGTCAAAAGGTGTCATCACCTTCGCCCAGTCAAAGGTGATTGACTACGACTCGTACAAGACTGCCCAACAGAAGGAGCTGATTGACCTTGTCTGGCTCTGGAACATGAACCGCGGAATCTTCAGCACGCCGGGCCGCGATGAGGAGTGGACGCTCTCTATCACGATGACTCCCACCGACGCCGACCACTACCTGGGAGTCTTTGAGGAGTTGGCCGCCGAGCTGACGCGCTAACCCTCCTCGCGCAGCCGCTGAAGGCGCTCGTCGAGTTCCCCGGTTGCCGTGCGAACCGCTGCCATGAGCGGCAGCACTGCAGCCATGGTGAAGGCACCACCGAGAATCATGATCACGCCGCGAACACGCTGCTCTCGCACCACGTCCAGTAGCTGCGCCTGCACGCTTGCGTCCAACGCCTCTTGAATTGCAGGCACCGGCTGAGCGTATACCCATGGAGCGGCGGCGCCACCTAGTGCCCACGAGGCAAGCAATACCGTGGCCACGAGACCGCCGTGCGCATAGGGACCTGAATCGATGAGCTTGGCGGCGCGGGCACGGCGCAGGATCATGGCTGCGATCGCCACCCACACAGCATGCCCCAAGAACACCAAGACAGAGACGGGAGGATTCGCAACCGATTGCGCGAGCAAGAGGGGTGTCCAGGGGAGCGCCCCTATGACGATGGCGATTCGGCGCTCTCGGTCGCTGAGGAGACCTTCGCGGTGCAGTCGTCCGAGCCAGCCCAGTATGGCAAGGCCCGCTGCGACATCGAGGATCACCGCGAGGAGCCGAAGGACAGCCAGCGCAAGCTGCTCTCCGAGAATTCCCGATGCGGCCGCTCCCGGATCTGCGGCGTACGCAAGGATGTTGTCACCGCTCCTGAAGAGAAGCCAGCCACGCAGCGCAAGGACCAGGGCGCTGGCGACAATCGCGCCGGTGAAGATGGTCTCGTTCTTGGGGCGGAAGCGCCGTGTCCACATGGCGGGCAACTACCGCGCGAGGCGGGCGCGCGAGCGCTCTTCGGCCCTGAGGAGTGCACTCTGCAACTCTTCGCTGAGCTGAACCTTGGCGATCGCCTGCCGCAAAAGCACCGCGGCGGCGCTCAGCGCCACCCAGCCGCCAGCGACCCAGATCACCGCCGTGCGATCGGTGTGCGAGCTGATCAACCCTCCAAGCCACAGCGGCGCAACCGCCAAAGAGAGGCGTCCGGCCCATCGTGCCGAACCATTGTTCGGGCTCAGTTGCGATGCACCGGTTCCACCATGAGCTTCAGCAAGACTCGTTGTGTGCCTGGCCAGTAGACGGCCAGGTTCACCGATCAACGGTCCTGGGAACGCAGCGAGGAAGATGGCGCGATTGATTCCAGCGAGCGGCACTGCAGGGTGCGAAGCGTTCAGCCCGTGGGCATTCCGCAGGCTCGCGAGCAGCCACCGAAGCAGAAAGAACCAGACGAATGGGATTGCGACGAGCAGGAGCATGTTTGCGGTGCGCACAGTGGCGAACGCCCGCGTCGCATCCTCTTCCGTCGCCCGATCGATTGCGACCAGATCGAGCACGGAGAAGTAGCCCATCACCGTGCCGGCGCTGACCAACGCCAGGATGGCCAGAAGGAGGAGGGCGCGTCGCGCCGTTGCCGCCTTCGAGGCGGCAGAGAGATACGAGATCACCGCTCGCTGCGACCTTGCTGACGCAACACGCGGATCAAGCCGTCTCGCTCGAGAAGGGCGAATCGCCGCAGGCGCGCTGCGTCGACTGGCGGAATGCCATGTACCGGGTCAGCAATGTTCTTGAGCAGTTCGTCGACGGCAGCGAGCATGGTTTCCGGTGATCCCCAAAGGCCGAGAGAGGCACTGCGCGTGACCAGATCTCGCGCGAAGGTTGCGTCTGCCGACCCGAGGGCGAGGAGTGCCGTTGGGATCTGGGCGACATACGGTGCGAGCAGCTCGTGCTGCCACGGCCAGGCGAATCCACTGGCGGCGGCGAGTGTCTTCCGTACGCTTCCGTACCCATCAGAGCGCAGGATTCGCTCCCAGGCTGCCCGCTTTGCTGCAACGTTTGGCGCTGCTGCTTCGGCGGCGAGGAGTGCACGAGCGCCGCGATCGCTCGGGTCACGCTGCGCCTCTGCTGCGAGTCGCTCCGCACTGTTCGGTGCCCCAAACGAGGCCGCGCGCACCAGCAGCATCCAGCGATGGTCCTGATCGATGTCGACGCCCTCGAGCGGCGTTTCACCAACGGCTACCTGCCAGGTCTCTTCGACATCGCGCGGCGTGACTGATGCCATGACCATGATGCGCGACCAAACAATGCGCATCCCCTCGCTGCCGCCACGGGCGAGTCGGGCTCGTGCGGCGTCGACAATCAGGCTCCCCCAACGCTCACGCTCCCCATCTGGGAGGTAGCGGAGCAGGATGCCGCCAAGCGTCGACTCCACAACGCCCTGTACGATCGACGAGTCACTCTCGTGCGGGAGGCGATCGATCAGCAACTGCGCATAGCGTGCCGCTGGGTAGCGACCGTCGCGCACGAGTTCGTAGATTGCCATCCAGGTGAGCTGTCGGAGGAGCCCGTCCGGGATCGCCTCAAGTCTGGTTTCGGCGAAACGCAGCGTTCCCTCGTCGAGGCCAAGCTTGCCGACTGCTAGGTCGTCGTAGTTCGGAATCACCGCCAGTGGAAGAGGCCGACCTGCGGCGCTCTGCACGTCGGTGCGTGCCCCCGTCACCAACACCTCGTGGGGTTCAATCGATACCGTCTGCCCCTCACCTGGGTAGAGGAGCGCGATGCGCAGGAGGTGCTCCCGCAGCACGTTGTCGCCCGAGACAACCTCTTGCGTGATGGTGAGGTTGCCGATGGTGCCGGTAGCGCCTGGGGTGACCACGGCACTCAGTCGGTTCGGTCCACTCGTGCGCAGCCACTGCGCCGACCAGTCGGCGAGCGAGACGCCACTCCCCTCTTCAAGCGAGGCGAGGAACTCGGCAAGCGTGGCATTGCCGAACGCGTGTCGCTGGAAGTGGAGGCGGAGCCCTGCGGAGAAGCCGGCACGTCCGAGCCGGGCGCCGAGCTGCTTCAGCACTGCGCCGCCCTTCCCGTAGGTGATCCCGTCGAAGTTCAAGAAGGTCTGATCGGTGTCCGCCACGGTGCCAGCGATCGGGTGCGTCGTCGGCGAATCATCCTCGACCAGTGACCAGCGCTTCAATTGCACGTTGAACTCCTGCCAGGCGGTGGTGTGCTCCGACCCTTCGGTGAGGCAGAGGGCAGCGGCGTAGGTGGCGAACGATTCATTCAGCCAAAGGTCGTCCCACCAGCGCATCGTGACAAGGTTGCCGAACCACATATGGGCAATCTCGTGGAAGACCACCTCGGCGAGATCGGTGAGGTCGCTTGGCGTTGGCGTGCTCAGGAAGATATAGCGCTCGGTATAGGTAATGAGCCCCACGTTCTCCATGGCACCGACGTTGAACTCTGGGCAATAGACGTGATCCAGTTTTTCGAACGGATACTCGCGCCCGAAAAGTTCGCCGTAATAGATGAATGCCTGACTCGTCATCTTCTCGAAGAGGTCGTACGAGAGGTACTTCTCCAACGAGCCACGCGACCAGAGGCCAACCTGAACCGGTGTGGCCCGGCCAGGAATCGCCACCTCGAAGCGGCGCCCGAGGAACGGCCCTGCGGCGAAGCTAAAGAGGTAGCTCGCGAGCGGTGGGGTCTCGGCGAAAACATGCAGCGTGCGACCAGAGCCCTCGGAGCTCGCCGACGTCTCAGCGCCGTTGCCAAAGACTCGCCACTCGGCTGGGGCGGCGATCGCGAGCGAGAGCTTCGCCTTGATGTCGGGCTGATCGAAGAGCGGCGCCATGCGATGCGCCTCATATGGCTCGAAGTTGGTGTAGACGTATTCGGACTGATCCTCGGGGTCGATGAAGCGGAAGACCCCGTCTCCACCGGTGTCGTACGCGTTCTCATAGGACACCTCGAGGTGGTTCTCCGCACCCGCCTTGAGGTGAGACGCTGGGAGGGTGAGTCGGTAACCGTTCCACTCAGGGACATCGATTGCTGAGCCGTTCAATGTGAGGCTATGGATGGTGCGCCCGCGGAAGCAGAGGAAGAGTGGCCCGACGTGCCCAGCGGCGAGGGCGAAGCGTGTGACGATCTGCCCGCGGAAGGTGGCGGCGTTGGCCGCGAGATCGAGCCGGAGCGCGTACCGCACATCGGCAACGGCGGCAGCTCGGGCGGCGGCCTCGACCTGCGTCAAGACATCGCGGGCGTTCGCTCCTGGGGTTTCAATCGTCAGGCTCACGGGCAGATCCTAGCGCGTTGCAGGGGCTAGGGCGGCGCGCCAGGCGGCCAAATCCACTTCGCGGAGCCGTGGCGATGCGGTCAATCCGGACGGTCGCCCACGCTTGCCGATTGGCGTCCCATTGATCTCATGGATGTCGGCGGTGAAGTCAATCGGCCGAACGCCTGAGATCGCACTACCAACCGCATAGGTGTCCACGCGCGACCCTGCCGCCTTGAACTCGGTGATCCGCTCCAACGAGAGGCCACCAGAGATCACGATCTGAGCCGACCTTGCCCCCGCGGCGTCGAGCGCGGCACGCACCTCTGCAACGAGTTCTGGCGTCACGCCCCCGAGCTCACTGGCCCGATCGAGACGCACTCCGCCAAGCTTCCCTCCGAGCGCCGCCGCGACACGCGTTGACTCCTCGGACTCATCGCGGAAGGTATCGACGAGCACGATTCGTGGCACCGCCGATTCGATTTGGCGATCGAATGCAAGCGCCGCTTCCACGGTGTCGCCATAGATGAGCACGAGCGCATGCGGCATGGTGCCCACCGGCAGTAGCCCGGCGCGAGCGCTTCCAGCCGTCGTAGAGGCACTGGCTGCTCCGCCGACGATCGCGGCATAGTCCAGCCGATCGGCAATGTTGGGATGCACGTGTCGAGCGCCGAAGGCGATCACCGGTGTTGGTGCCGCGGCGTCGACGATGGCACGTGCCGCCGTCGCCCAACCGGTGCCGTGCGCCATCATTCCGAGATACGCCGTTTCGAGGCGTGCGATTGACTGGTACGGAGCGCGAACACGCATGACAACCTCTTTCGCATCGATGAGATCGCCATCTTTCAGTGCCCATACAGCCGCGGTGCCGGCGGCGGCATCGGCTTCAAGAGCAAGTGAGAGCAGCCCCTTCGCCTCATCGATGCCACACAGGGTGGCGCCGGCGCGGCGGCAGAAGACCTCCATGGTTACGACCGGGTTCCGCCCCTCCCCTGCCAACACGCGCTCCGTGCGCAGGAAATAGACGTCGGCGTTCTCGCCCGAAAGCAGCGACGGGAGCGGCCGTGGGACGGGTCGCGTTGGGCGATCAAGTTCAGCCATACGACAAGCATAGACCTGTGGCGAAGGGTCGGAGGTTACCCCTCCAGGCGATCGGCGAGATCGGGAATGGCCTGCAAAAGCGCCTGGTTGCGGCGCGGAGCGCCGTCGTCAGCGGGGATGCGGCCACCGATCCAGATCCATGCGGCGGTCTCATCCAGAAGTCGATCCGCGATCAGCACCGACCGGGCCAATGCCTCGATGAGATCGCGTTCGGTCGCCTGCTCT
>CAINNT010000034.1 GCA_903851225.1 uncultured Chloroflexota bacterium | reverse complement strand
CTCGGGGCGAACTCGTTCGGCACCGGCCTGCTCGGCGCCGCCACCACCGTGGGCTACCTGGTCTTCGGCCTGCAGGCCGGCGTCTGGATCGACCGGCTGCCGCGTCGTCAGTTCCTGCTCGCCGCGGACGCGGTGCGCGCGCTGCTGCTGCTCGCCATCCCGCTGCTCTTCGCGCTGAACGCCCTGACCCTGCCGCTGCTGATCGCCATCCAGATCGGGATCGGCAGCGCGAGCATCTTCTTCAACCTCGCCTGGCCCGCCTATCTGCCGCGACTCGCTACGGGCGACATCCTGCTGAAGCTGAACGCACGACTCGCGCTGCTCGGCGAAATCTCGGGGTTCCTGGGGCCCGGCATTGCCGGCGCGCTGATCGGCATCGTGAAGGCGCCGTTCGCGTTGGTGGCGGACGCGTTCACCTTCGTGGTGAGCTACATCTCGCTCGCCGCGATCAAGACGCCGGAGCCGCCGCGTGCCACGCACTCGGGCCTCACCGTCACGCAAGAGCTGCGTGACGGTCTGCGCGCCGTCTGGCAGCGCCCCACGTTGCGCCTGATCACAATCGAGGCGATCAACGGGAACGTGGCGTTCAGCATCATGATCGGACAGTCGGTCATCTTCCAGCGCCTCGACCTCGGCTTCGAGCCGGCGCTCATCGGTGCCATCGCATCCATTGGATTCCTCGGCGGCGCGATCGGCAGCATCCTCGCGCCGCGCGCGGTGAAGCGCATCGGCTTCGGCCGCCTCCTCTTCTGGGACGCAGTCCTCTTCGGTTGCGTGGAGTTCCTGTTGCCGCTCGCAGGGATCGCGCCGCGCGCATTCGCCTTTCCGCTCGTGGCGATCAACTACTTCATCGGCGGGTTCCTGCTGCTCTTGTACGTTGTCCCCGCCACCGCCTTCCGCCAGCAGGTGGTGCCCGATCGGCTGCTCGGACGCGTGATGGCGGTGAACCGCGTCGCGACGTGGGGGTTCGGCGCAACGTTCGGCTTCTTCATCGGTGGCGTGATCGCAGAGGCCACCTCGCGTCCGCTCGCGCTCTTCGTCTCCGCCACAATCCAGACGATCGTGCCGCTGATCATGTTCGGCCTCGGCAGCTTCCGTTCACTCCGCTCCATCGAAGATGCGGTAGCATTGGACAACAGGAAGCACGCGCACTAGCGCAGGCAAAACAAGCGGACAACAGCCAGAAGGAGCGATCACATGTGCAAGAAGGTCACCTGCGACACCTGCAAGAAGCCAACCTGGGAGGGCTGCGGCGAACACATTGAGGACGCCCTGAAAGACGTCCCAGCACCACAGCGCTGCACCTGCCCGCGCGAAGAGAAGAAGTAGCGCGCAAGTGACCCTGCTCGGCGTGCGCGTCCGCGCGCTCTTCGCAACCCTCGTTGCGACCACCCTCACCTTCGCAGCGCCGGCGCCGACGCGCGCCGTAGACGACGCCAAGTGGATGTTCGACCCGTCGGTCATGGTTCAGGTCAACCTCACCATTCCCGACTCCTCTATGGATCAGATCTCCTGCGATATGGCTGCGGAGCGACCCTACGTCCCCGCCACCTTCTCCATGACGTACACGCCGCGTCGCGGTGCAGCAAAGAGCTTCGGCCCTTGGGCGATCACGCTCAAGGTGAAGGGGCAGTACGGCTCGTTCCGTTGCCTTCCGAGTGGCGAGAAAGCGGGACTGAAGCTCAAGTTCCCGTCGGGCTCCCGCCCTGACGGCCTGAAGAAGCTGACGCTCAACAACATGGTGCAGGACGGGAGCATGGTGAGCGAAGTGCTCTCGTACGAGGCCTTCCGCGCGCTCGGCGTCGCCGCGCCGCGTACCGGGTACGCGCAGGTGACGATCAACGGAACGTATCGCGGCATCTTCCTCAACGTGGAGACGTTGGACAGCGTGGCGCTGCCGCGATGGTTTACCGGAACCCAACACCTTTATGAAGGCTCGTACGGCAGCTGGTGGGGCGACGTGGGCGACGCCTTCTCGGGACACTACGAGGTGGACGAAGGGAGCGAGGATGTGCGCACCGACCTGCAGAACCTGCTGGACACTGCACGCGACGGTAGCGACGGGTGGTACGCGCGTATGCATCCAATCGCAGATCTTGATCAGATGACGAAGATGTGGGCCGCAGAGTGGTTCCTCGGGCACTGGGACGGCTACTCGCAGCACATCACCAACAACTACTACCTGCATGCAGATGGCGGCGGGCGGTTCACGATGATGCCGTGGGGGACCGACCAGGCCTTCCAGTGGTCAGATCGCTATAACGACTCTGGCGACCATCACCTCTTCAACGGCTGCGTCGCTGATCCAATCTGCGGCGGGATGTACGTCGACGCACTCGCGTTTACCGAATCAAAGTGGAACGGATGGCGACTCGATCGCCGTGCGGACACGGTCTACCGCGTTGTGGCGGCAGAGTCGGGCGGCGTTGCCGGCATCAAGGCATTCATTGCTACTCGCGACGACGAACATCGCGCATGGGTCGCCGAACTCCCGCGCATCCCGAGCAGCCTCAGCGCGTCGACCTCACGCAGCCGCCCAGGAGAGATCCGCGTCTCGTGGCGACGCCCGTCACTCGCCGTGCCGATCACCGGGTACGCCGTGGAGTACCGCACCGGCACTGGCGCATGGACACGCACGACAACAGCCGCTTCGACCACGTCACTCACGTTGACCGGCCTTCCCGCCGGCAGCTACACGGTGCGCGTGCGCAGCCTCTCCGACTTGCTGCAATCCCCCTCGGTGAGCCGGAGCCTCTCCGTCCGCTAGCGCGCTAAGCGCGTACCGTCTCGCCCCACTTATTCGCACCGGCGTCGCTCTTGGTGGCGAGCCAGACGATCAACACGATCCATCCAATCACGGGGATCAAGCCGATCAGCAGCCACCAGCCGCTCTTCCCAATGTCATGCATGCGCCGAATCCCGAGCGCAATCCCCGGAATGAACGTGGCGATCCCGAAGAGTGACTGCAGCAGGTCGCCAGGGAAGAGCACGTCAAGCACCCCTGCCGCCGTGCTCGCAATGAGCGTGAAGAGGACGAACCACCAGTACTCCGACCGGCTTGCCCGTCCCGAGATCTGTGCATACGCCCCCGTGGTCATGTTGCGCTTGACCGACTGCGTGAACTCCATCTGACACCTCCACTAGTAGCGGCAGTGCCGCCGCACTCGCATCAATCGTACTCCCACGCCGCGCCCGTGCCACCCTGCTGGCACCCCCACGCGTGACAATGAGCGCATGCTGTGGATCGGGGCCATCTTCGGAGCGCTGTTCGGCTGGATCGGGATCCTGGTTGCCGCCCTCTTCTGGGCCACCCTCGCGATCTTCAAGCTCATCTGGGCACTCACCCTATTCGCCGCCCAACTGATCTTTTCGATTAGCAACCTGATTGTTCGGGCGATCATCTACCTCTACCACCTGATCCGCGCTCGAAACGCTACCCCACCCGCCGCACCACGCACAAGAAAGCGAGTCCCTGCTGGCCTGAAGCCGACACGGGTTGCGAGGAAGCGGTAGGCGAAGTAATGAAGATCAGGTTCACTGTTGCAGCTGCTGGACGGCGCTGAGACTAAGGATTGAGAATTAGCGATTGAACATGATCTTTCGTTTCTTGATCGGTAAAGAATACGGCACAGCCAAGCATCCCACGGGTTAGTAATACGCGGTAGGTCTGGGCAATTAGTTGCCGATAGTAATCAGGGTCTTTCTTGTCAGCGCGCTTCACAACTTTGTCATGAGAATGATCAGCTTGCGCTACCCAGCCGAATCCTTTGCGCCACACAAGGTCATCGCCCCAAATAACCCCTACGCGATCGAACTCAAATCCCTGCGCTGTGTAGACGCAACCAACCTGCCCAACCCCATTAGGGTCAATTGCCCAGGCGTTTGAAGACGGAATCCCTGGAGCCAAGCGCCCAACATCGGGCCTAGCGTTCCATGGCCGCTGCCACGCTCCAACAACTACATCGTTGACGAGTGTCCCGTCACTGAGCGGATCACTCCATTCCCAGCAGAATCCAGCAACAAGCCGTGAAGACTCCCCTTCGAGGATCGCACCGTGCACTACGCGCTCTAGCTCTTCTGGGGATTCAACAATTTTGAAATCAAACCCAGCCTCTCTGGCGTCAAAGGTTTCTTTGGTGTCAGTGCGAACGCCAAGAAGTTGGTCAACCCAGCGTACATAGGTATCTGAACCACCGCAACGAAACTGAGCGGCGAGATCATATTCCTTAACCGCACGACCGCGGCGCTTGCTTGCCTCACGGATGATGCTTGAACTACCTATTTCACCCGGCCTCACTACTTGTCGGTCATCAATAAAGAACGCCGTTATGTTTGCCGCATCTAGCAATTCCTCGATCTGGGAACCACCTCGTTGAGATGCGGGTGTGAAGCGATTGGCACTCGTCTCCCTAATGCGATGTGCCTCATCAGCTACAAGCAGGTCAAATGGCTCCTGGACATTCATGAATGAATTGAAGTATTTCATGAGCGTTGCCGCTCTTGGGCCCACTCGTTTACGTAGCCCTTCGGTAAAAGCCTTTGATCCAGTTGCGTGCGCAACCGTCTTACCATCCGCAGCAGCGGCAGCAAGAAGTTGCAGCGCAATCAGGCTCTTGCCCGTACCTGGACCGCCATTGATGATAAAAGTCGCCCCATTCTTGTCAGACTTTTGCTTCTTTAGTTCGTCATAAACTGCAGTGAACGCCGTGACCTGCTCGTCAAGTAGCGTGAATGCAGGCTCATTTGCAATGACGCCAGAAACATGATCAAGTAGCTTCTTGCTTGGACGAAACTGTGATGTCGTAATCTTCTCAACAATGTCCTCGCCCCCACCAGCTCCAACGGTGTCCTCGAGTCTCTGTGAAAGCTCTTCAATTTGATCCTTTGCATATATGGGAGCGTGGCCAACAAGTTCCGTGAACTTCTTCTCGTAGAGGGGCGCTGCACTTGCTGACGCGCGATCAAGATTATGGAGAAATGCGAGTGATGACAGTTTTACCTGACCGCTCGAGAATACTTCACTCATATCCCTGAGAAACATTTCATAGCGATATACTTGTGCGCTTGGGTGCAGCGTATCTTTTGGGCCATGCCCCCCAAAGGAAACGGCGACATGGTCAGTTAGCGAGCTTGCATCCACATGGCTCCACTGTTTCAACTCAATGATTACTGCATTAGGCCGCTCGTGTTCCGATCGACCTGCGACAAGGACATCAAGTCGTTTCGATGTTAGGGGTAATTGCAATTCAACGATAACGCCTTGCTCTTCAAGGTTTGCGAGCGCAAACACATTAGACATCTGCTGAAGTGAGTTTCGCCAGGAGTTGACCTCACTCTTCCCTGGCAGGTAGTGCATCTCATCGGCAAAGGCCGTGCTGATCTTGTCAGCTAGACGATTAAGCTGAGCGTCTCGGACAAATTCACGAACAGCGCCTTGATATAAGTACATGCTCATATCGTAGTGCTGGCTGTGTCAGCTTAGTGACGTAATCTCGGCTTTAGCCGCAAGCGACGCGAGAGCTCGTCTGAACCGTAACCACCCCTTAAGGAGGATCATTCCTGTGGGCTCAAGTCACTTCAAGACCGCCTGACAGCCGTAGGCGAGGCGTTCACGAGGGGATATGGCACGATGCACCAATGATTGAGACTGCCTACTTCGCGACGGGGTGTTTCTGGGGGGCTGAGCGACGCTTTTGGCAGGCGCCGGGAGTGGTAGAGACTGCCGTGGGTTACATGGGCGGCACCAAGGCATCGCCTACCTATGAGGACGTCTGCACGGGGAACACCGGGCATGCAGAAATGGTGCGCGTGCGGTTCGATACGGCTGCTACGTCATATAGGAAGCTGCTCGAGCTCTTCTGGGAGATGCACGATCCCACCACGCTGAATCGGCAGGGGAACGACGTGGGGACGCAGTACCGCAGCGCCATCTACTACGTGGGGGATTCGCAGCGCGAGGCGGCGGAGTCCACCGCGGCACTCTATGGAGCGGCGATTGCGGCGGAGGGGCATGGCCCGATCACGACGCAGATCACCTCTGCCGAAGGTCACGAGTTCTGGCTCGCCGAGGAGTATCACCAACGCTACCTGGAGAAGAATCCAAAGGGCTACGACTGCCATGCCAACACAGGGGTGCGCTTCCCTTCGGAGCTCGCCCCGGAGATCGTGGTAAGCGGGCAGTACCCGGTGGTCATTAATGAAGACGAACTTCGATCGCGCGTTGATGAACTCTCGTTCGAGGTGCTGCGCCGCGCCGCAACGGAGCAGCCGTTCGTTGGCGAGTACACGGACACGGAGACCGTTGGCGTGTACGAGTGCAAGGCGTGCGGCAACGAACTCTTCCGCAGCGAGACCAAGTTCCTCTCCGGTTGCGGCTGGCCGTCGTTCTTTGCGCCACCGTCGGCGGATGCCGTCGAGTTGATCGAAGATCGCTCGCTCGCGCCGCGCATCCGCACAGAGGTTCGCTGCGCCAAGTGCGGCTCGCACATGGGCCACGTCTTCGAAGGCGAAGGCTACGACGTCCCCACCGATCAGCGCTGGTGCATCAACAGCGTCTCGCTCGTCCTGAAGCCGAAGGCGTAGCGTCATGGCACTGACCATTGGCATCGTCGGTCTTCCGAACGTGGGCAAGAGCACGCTCTTCAACGCGCTGACCAAGAACAACGTGCTCGCGGCGAACTATCCGTTTGCAACGATCGAACCGAACGTTGGCGTGGTGAACCTGCCAGATTCACGTTTGGATGTGCTCGCCAAGATCTTCGGCTCGGAGAAGATCCTGCCAGCGCCCGTCTCGTTTGTTGACATTGCCGGCATCGTGCGCGGCGCATCCACCGGTGAAGGGCTCGGCAACAAGTTCCTCTCGCACATCCGCGAAGCGGATGCCATTGCGCAGGTGGTGCGCGGCTTCGCCGACGAGGACATCATCCACGTAGACGGAAAGGTCGAGCCGAAGAGCGACATCGGCACCATCAACACCGAGCTGATCTTTGCGGACCTCGAGACGCTGGAGAAGTCGCGTTCGCGTTACGAGAAAGAAGTCAAGGGGAAGAAGATCGACGCGGAGGTGCTGACCGTGGTCGACGCCGCCGTTGCCACACTGAATCGCGGTGAGCCGCTCTCCACCACCGGTCTGGACCTCTCGCTGATCAAGGAGCTCGGCCTGTTGACCGCGAAGCCGATCATCTACGTCTTCAACGTGGACGAAGCGGTGCTCACATCCGCCGCAAAGCGCGCCGAACTCGCCGCGCTCGTGGCGCCGGCGGAGGCGGTCTTCCTGGACGCCAAGATCGAATCGGAGCTCGTGGACATGTCCGAAAGCGAAGCGGCCGAACTGCTCGCCTCCATGGGGCAGAGCGAATCTGGACTGCACCAGCTGGCGCGCATCGGCTTCGGCGCGCTCGGCCTGCAGACGTACCTGACGGCGGGGCCGAAGGAGGCGCGCGCCTGGACGATCAAGAAGGGCTGGACCGCACCGCAGGCGGCGGGCGTGATCCACACCGACTTCCAGCGCGGCTTCATCAAGGCGGAGATCGTCTCGTTTGACGATTTAGTCAGTGCCGGATCCATGAACGCCGCCAAGGCGGCGGGGAAGGTGCGCATGGAGGGGAAGGAGTACGTCATGCGCGACGGCGACGTGGTGGAGTTCCGCTTCAATGTCTGACCTGCAGATGAAGGTTGGCTTCGTTGTGCTCTACGTCAACGACGTGGAGGCCTGCGTCCGATTCTGGGTAGAGAAGGTGGGCATGGTGGAGCGCGCACGCACCCAAGTTGGCGCCTTGCATGTTGTCAAAGTGGGATTCGCGAACCAAGACTTCTCGTTTGATCTCGTGCCACTGGAGTTGATGCGCGAGAACCCAGACGGACTCGACCTCGCCACCCCATCCGCCGCGTTCCACGTCCCAGACCTGGATGCCGCGCGCGCGGCGCTGGTGGCGCGGGGTGTGCAGGCGAGCGAGATCAGTTCTGCGCGCGGGCCGCGTGCCTTTGCCTTCTCCGATCCAGAGGGCCGCTGGTTCGCCGTTATCGGCTGAGCGACGGCAACGTGACGGAGTTCCGCGTTAACGTCTAGCGCTTCCCGCCGCGAAATCTCCGCCGAAGAGCGCGATACGCCGCACGCGCCGGTGAGGCCGCACGGACTGCCGGTGGGAGTGCGAGTGCATCTATTGCGGCATCGAACTCACGTGGCGACTCACCGGGTGCGTAGATGTGGTGCAGCCCATTGCGCTCGAGGAATGTGCAGGTGGTGCGGAGTCTACCTGCGTGATTGCTCTTCATCGCGGCGTAGTCTGCGTTTGCAAAGATCTCGGCGGCGTTGATATCTGTCACGCCACCCGGCCCGCTCACATCCGCGTACGGGATCTCGAAATAGCGCGCAAGCTCGAGCGTGCGTGAATCGTGTGCAAGGACAAAGGCTGGCCTTCCGGCGAGGAGGGCCGCAATATTGCCGTGAATTCGCGTGCCGAACGCAACGTCAACCCGGGTGAGTTCTTCGATCCAAGTGCGTGGATCCAGGTAGAAGGCGGTCGTGTCGGGGGAAAGGATCGGATCGCGTGGCGTGATCGGGGCACCATCCAGATCCTCTTGAGGCGTGTCCCACGAACGCTGCAGGAAGATCCGGAGGTCTCGGGAATCTTGCGCTACATAGCGAATGTTTCGGTACGCCTTTCGGTGGCGTTCCGCCATCTCGCGAACGCCATTGATGTGCGGGGTCAGGTTGATTGCCACACGACTCTGTGGAGCAAGTTCTGGGGCCTGCGTCGGAACGCGCGTCACTCCGTCCGTGAGGAACATGGATGGACAGCCGATGATTTCTACCAGGCTGGAACCGAAGCCGAGTGACTTCAAGTAGTTAGCCGTGAACTCCCCGCGCACCCCGATGCTCGCCGATCGGTTGAGCACTGCACCAACGAACCTGCGGACACGTGAGGCGAGCGGCGCGAGCTCTGCAGGGTCACCCTCGCCCATCGCTTGCGCACCAACACCAAACACCGTCACCGGGATCTTGAGCTGCTCAATACAGGCACTCATCTGCTCAAGGTGGTCGGAGAAGTCGGGGCGAAAGGCGTTCGCGAGCGGGATCACAAAGTGGTCGTATCGCTCATTGATCCACGATGCGTCAGCCTGCTTTGCGTTGAAAATGTCAGTCGCAACACTCGTGCGCGACGTGGTGAGCATGCGCACCGCCGCAGTGCTAAAGATCAGATTGCCGCTATTTGTCCCGATCAGATTCTTATCGAGGGTTTCGCGTGCCGGCGCAGCGCGCAACGGACTCTTCGCCGCACGAAGAAGAATGCGCTGATGACCAGAAGTTGACATCTTGCGAATGATACGCTGCGGCGATGAGCAAAACCGCCCAAACCCGCTACCTGAACGAGGAGGATGTTGCTTCGCTGCTCCCCCCGATCGAGCAGCAGATCACACTCGTAGAGCGTGCGCTCCGCGACGTAGCGAGCGGCGCCGCGCATCAGCCGCCGAAGATGCCGCTCGACCTTGGTGGTGGCGCGCCGTTTGCGCATGCGATGCCAGCGGCGATAGATGGGCTGGGCGGCAGGGTGGCTGGCGCGAAGTGGATCAGCGGAGGTGGCGGCGCGCCGATCAGCGGCGTGGTGCTGGTGGAGCGACCAGGGGCGAGTGGCTTGCGCGGAATCGTTGCCGCAGCGGCGCTCACCGCGGCGCGGACTGCGGCGGTTTCCGGCGCAGGCCTCCATGTCGCGCCCCCAACAACAGAACGCGCGCGCGTAGGCGGCGCGCTTTCGGCCGCAATCATCGGCGGTGGCGTACAAGCGGTGACGCATCGCGCTGTGCTGCAACGGCTGGCCCCGGGCGCGCCAGTTGCCTTCTATTCGCGTCGTGCGGCGAGTGAGCTTCCGCTTCTGCCGGGAGATCGTATTGCCATATCGGTTCATGATGCAATGAAAGATGCGGACATTATCGTGACGGCGGTGGCGTTTGATACGGCGCCGCGCGAAATTGATCTCGATTCGATAACGCTTGGCGCCACGCTACTCGTCGTCGATTATGCAACAACCATTAGCGGGGCACTCGTCGATGCACTTCGCACGCGAGGATCAGTTCGCATTCTCACAGACAGCGCGTCGCAGTTTGATGCAACACGCGCAGCGGGGAAGCTTGGAAGTGCTTCAACTGGGGTCTGGCCCGCTGCAGATGCGCAGATCGGTGAGCTGCTAAGCAGGGCCGCTTCTGGAGGTGCGCCGTCTGGCGCCGTGACGACGCTCGTGAATCACCTCGGCATCTCCGCCTGCGACCTGGTGCTGGCAGACGCGATACTCACCGCCGCAGAGGAGCGCGGAGTGGGTACGCTGCTGCCACGATGAGCCCAGAGTCGCTTCGGTTGAATCTGAGTGCACCCCCCGCCGCGAGCGGTCGCACGATCGAGGTGCTCGACTACCACACGGGTGGTGAGCCGTTCCGCATTGTCGTGGCCGGCTACCCTGAGCTTCCTGGGCGCAACATCCTCGAACGCCGGCGCGCGGCACTTGAGCAGCACGACGATTTGCGCAAGCTGCTGATGTGGGAGCCGCGCGGCCATGCGGACATGTACGGCGGCATCCTGGTTCCACCGGATCACACCGAGGCGCAGGTGGGCGTGCTCTTCATGCACAACGAGGGCTACTCCACGATGTGCGGGCACGGCACCATTGCACTCGCAACCGCACTTATCGAGGCAGGAGCTGTGCCTGCGGTGGCATGTGAAACCTTGATCGGCATTGACGCACCGTGTGGCCTGGTGCGCGCCACGGCGCTCGTGGAAGAGGCGGAGCTTGCTGCGGCGCAGGCGGCGGGTCGCACGCCGCGGGTGCGCGAAGTGCGATTCGAGAACGTGCCTTCATTCGCCGCTGCTCTCGACGTACCGCTCGACGTCCCTGGCGTTGGTCGCGTCACCGTCGACGTTGGCTACGGTGGCGCGTTCTACGCGCTTGTCAGCGCCGCGGCGCTCGGACTAGAGATGAGCGCCGAACACGCGGCGCAGATCGCCGCGGCTGGCCGCGCGATCACGGATGCGGGCCGCGCCGCACTTCGTGAGGGCGGCGCACTCGCCGCGGCGCTCGGCGTGAAGCACCCCGAGTCAGACGATCTCTCCTTCCTCTACGGCACGATCATCGACGGCACCCCTGAAGATGCATCGCACCACTCGCGTAATCTTTGCGTGTTCGCTGAAGGGGAGGTGGATCGCTCACCCACCGGCTCCGGCGTTTCAGCGCGCCTCGCCGTGTTGCATGCGCGCGGACTCGTTGGAGTTGGCCAAGAGATCGCCGTCGAATCGATCCTCGGCCGTGACTCGCTCTTCCACGGTCGTGTGCTGCGCAGCGAACGCTGGGCGGGTCGCGACGCGGTTATCCCAGAGGTGCGTGGTAGCGCGCATATGACGGGCAGTGCCCGATTTGTTCTGGATGAAGGTGACCGGATCGGTCGCGGCTTTCTCCTTGCACGATAGGGAGCGCGCACATCTCGCACCGCACTCTCCTCATCGTTAACCCTGCCGCCGGCGGCGGCCGCGCGGCGCGCGCACTCGATCGCGTCTTGGAAGAGCTCGCACCGCTGCGTCCTTTCGATGTGTACGTCACGCAGTCCGGTGAGGCGCGGCCGGCGGAGCGCGCCGCTCGCGATGCGGTGCTCGCCGGCGCGGAGCGGATCTTCGTGCTCGGGGGCGACGGTTCATGCAGCCAGGCAGTGAATGGCGCGTACGCAGCTGGCGGCGCGGAGGCGCTCGCGCGCGTGGCGTTCGGCTTTCTCCCAGCGGGAACGGGACGCGACTACGCACGGTCGGCGGGCATCCTGCGAGATCCGGTGGCGGCGGCGCGTGCGTTGGCGCGCGGCGCGGCGGCACGGCGCGTGGACCTTGGCGTGGTGCACCTGGCCGGTGGCGTCGATCGACTCTTCTTAAACGTCGCCTCGTTCGGCATCAGTGCGCAGATTGCACACGCGCTGGAGGAGTATCCGCAACTGAAGCGCCGCGCTGGCGCACTCGCCTTTGGCCTTGCGACAGTGCGTGCGGGTGCTCGCTATGCACCAGATGAAACCGAGATCCGAGTTGATCTTCAGGCGGCGCAACGCGGTCCAACCGCGGCGGTTGCCATTGCGAACGGCGGATGGTTCGGTGGCGGCATGCACGTGGCACCAACGGCGCGGCTCGACGACGGGCAGCTTGAAGTAGTTCGCTTCGGTGACCTTGCGCGTCGCGACTTCGTGATCAGCCTGCCGCGCCTGTACAGGGGGACCCACTACACGCACCCGCACGTGCGCCACTCGAAGGGTGCCGAAGCGCACGCGGATCCCGGGGTGGGTGTGACTCGTCCGATCGAAATCGAAGCGGACGGCGAGCTGATCGGCGCGCTTCCCGCACGCTTCTCTCTGCTGCCTGCGGCGCTTTCGCTTCTCGCCTAGACTCCCGCCGATGGCTTCTGCACGAACGCGCTGGATCGGTCTCGCCTGCCTCGCGCTGGGGTTGGCGATGATCATCGTCGACACATCCATCGTCAACGTTGCGATCCCGCGCATCATCACCGACCTCGGCATCACGCCGTCTGCGGCGGAGTGGGTGAACAGCAGCTATGCGCTCGTCTTCGCCGCCGCGCTGATCACGTTGAGTCGCATCGGCGACATCATCGGCCAGCGTCGCCTTTATCTTGTCGGCACCTCCGTGTTCGCCGGCGCATCCGTGCTGGCGGCGATCGCGCCGTCTGGCGAGACGCTGATCGCCGCGCGACTCCTCCAGGGGCTCGGCGGTGCGGCGATGGCGCCGTCGACGCAGAGCATCGTCAACGCAACCTTCCGCGGCAAGGATCGCGCGATCGCGTTCGCCATCTACGGCTCGGTCATCGGCGGCATGGCGGCGCTCGGCCCCGTGATCGGCGGCTGGCTCACCACCAACGCATCGTGGCGCTGGGCGTTCGGCGTCAACCTTCCGATCGCCGTCATCGCCGTCATCGGCACGCTGATCACCGTCGCGGAGACGCGCACCGAGCGCGAAAGGAAGGGCTTCGACGTAGGTGGCGTGGCGCTGATCACGCTCGGCCTCGGCGGCATCGTCTTCGGACTCATCGAAGGCTACGCGTACGGCTGGCTTGCGCCGTCGGAGGGATTCGCTGCGGATGCGGCGTGGGCCTGGTGGCCGCTCGACGGCGTGTCGGTTGTGCCGGTTGCGAT
>CAINNT010000033.1 GCA_903851225.1 uncultured Chloroflexota bacterium | reverse complement strand
TGCCGTGGCCGACCGAGCCCTGGCCCGACTCCTGCCGAAGATTCGACCTGGCGTCACCGAGACAGCGTTAGCGTGGTCGCTCGAGCGCGGCATGCGTGAGGACGGCGCAGAGGCGCTCGCCTTTGATGTTGCCGCTCTCGCTGGCGGCAACGCCGCGCTTCCGCATGGGAGCCCGAGTGCTCGGGAGCTGGCTCGGGGCGAAGTGATCCTCTTCGATTTCGGCGCGCAGGTCGGCGGCTATCGCAGCGACATGACCCGCACCCTCTTCGTTGGGGCCGCGAGGGACTCGGACCTTGTGCTGTACGAACAGGTGCATCGCGGCCAGGCGGCTACGTTTGAGCTCCTGCGACGTGCCATTGCCGTGCCCGGTGCCACAATGCCGTCGGGCCGCAGCTGCGATGAGGAGACACGACGAGCTATTGGCGAGGGGGTTGGCATCTACGACCACGGGCTCGGTCACGGCATCGGTCTGCAGACGCACGAAGCGCCAAGCCTCTCTCGCGCCGCAAGTACCGACCCTCTCCCGTCGCCGACGGTCTTCAGCGTCGAACCGGGTATCTACTTGGATGATCAGATCGGGATTCGCATCGAAGATCTCGTTGCTGTTGACGCCATGAAGGGAAGCCTGGAGATACTCACACGCTTCCCATCCGATCCCATGGTCGTCGGTTGACGGCTAGAATGCACCAGATGCACACGTCGCCGCAGCGTACGGCCCAGAAGAGGAGAGTCCGCCATGATATCGACCGGTGAACTGAAGAAGGGTGTCGTCATCGAGTTGGAGGGCGACCTCTGGCAGATTCTTGACTACCACCACATCAAGATGGGGCGCGGCTCTGCTCAGGTGCGTATCAAGTTCCGCAATGTCCGTAAGCAGTCCATCGTTGAGAAGACCTTCCAGGCGGGCGAGAAGTTCCCACGCGCCACGATGGAGCGCCGTACGGCGCAGTTCCTGTTCTCTGAGGGCGACGACTACACCTTCATGGACACCGAGACCTACGATCAGTTCGTGATCACCGCCGAGCAGCTCGGCGACGCTAAGGACTACATCAAGGATGGCTTGCAGCTTGATCGCGTCAGCTACGAGGGGGAGACGATTGGCGTTGAACTCCCGATCAACCTTGATCTCACGGTGACCGAAACCGATCCAGGGTTTGCCGGCGACACGGCCACTGGCACGCGAAAGCCGGCAACGGTCGAGACCGGTCTCGTCGTCCAGGTGCCGCTCTTCGTGAACGTGGGTGACGTCATTCGCGTCGATACACGAACGGGCGAGTACCAGACACGCGTCTGAACCCGTTTGACGCCCCCGTCGAAACGCTGAGCGTTTCTGACGTCGCCGCCCGCATCAAGGAGCGCATCAACGCCGACCCGTCGCTAAGCGATTGCGCGGTTGCCGGCGAGGTGCAGAGCGCGATGCGTAGTTCCGCGGGCCACGAGTACCTCACGTTGCGAGATGAAGAGGCAACGCTTGACGTGGTTCGATTCCGAGGCGCGATTCGCCCAGGAGACGAGACACCGGCAGTCGGTGAGATAGTGATAGTTCGCGGGCGTATCGATCTGTACAGCCCGCGCAGCCGCTACCAGCTGGTTGCCACGTCCGTGGAACGCGCCGGCGGCTTGGGACTCCTCTCGCGAGAACTCGAGGCACTCAAGCGCAAGCTACAGGCCGAGGGCCTCTTCGATACTGCACGCAAGCGCCCCATTCCATCAGCGCCGCTCGGGATTGGCTTGATCACCTCAACCTCTGGCGCGGTGCTCCACGACGTGCTGCGAGTACTCCGCCGCGAGGCACCCCTGGCCCGCTTGGTGATCGTACATACCGCTGTGCAGGGCGCGGGTGCCCCCGAGGAGATCGCCAAGGCGATTACACGGATCGATGACTGTGCAGCCCATGAGCGTCGCAGTGGCCGAACGGATGCGATCAGTGTGCTCCTATTAGCGCGCGGCGGCGGCTCCAGCGACGATCTCAACGCATTCAATGCCGAGGTTGTGCTCCGCGCGATTGCCGCGACGTCGACGCCATTGATCTCAGCCGTGGGCCATGAGTCTGATGTGACCCTTGCCGACCTTGTGGCCGATCTGCGTGCGGGCACGCCGAGCATCGGCGCAGCCGCACTCTCCAGTGAGCTATTGCAGTTGAGTCACGATCTTGGACGCCTCCGAGATCGCGGGGCCCGCGCACTGTCAACGGTGTTGGACCGAGCAGAGCGCCGTCTGCAGGAGGTTGCACGCGCCCTCGACGATGTTGGACCGCTCGAGCGACTTGATCGAGCAGGAGAGCGGGTGGCGCAGCTCTCGGATGACCTGAACCGAGTGATGCTTGGACGGCTACGAGGAGCCGAGAGCGGGCTGGGAGAGCTGCGCGTTCTCCTTGGCGCACTCTCACCCCAGCGAATTCTCGCTCGTGGATATGCGATTGTGGCGGCGGATGGGGGAAGGGCGGTACGCTCTTGGCGAGATGCCCCACTGGGGGCGACACTACGGATCAGATTGGCGCGAGGTTCTGTACGGGCAACCGTGACCGAACGATTCAAGGAGGCGGCAGATGGCAAAGCGTAAGGTCAGCTCAGCTCGCGCCGCTCGCCATGCGGCAGCTGATGCCGCGCTTCCAGCAACGTTCGAGGAGACCGTTGCGGAACTTCGAACCATCGTTGATGATCTCGAGCATCAGGATGCCGATCTAGAGGCCGCCGTAGGGCGGTACGAGAGGGGCGTCGCGCTCCAAAAGCACGCCGAAGCCCAGCTGGAGTCGGCACGGCTGCGAGTAGAAGCATTGCTTCCAGACGGGTCGACGGAGTTGGCAGACGACGAAGAGGAGGACGAAGATGCGTGACGAAGGAGTGGCTCTTCGCGCCGTTGGCGCAGACTCACTACTCGCTCGCCTTGATGGTCCCGCGGGCCTGAAGAGTCTCTCAAGCGAGGAGCTCGATCAGATCGCCGAACAGATCCGGACTGCAATCATCGCCACCACCGCGGTAACGGGAGGACACCTCGGGCCGAGCCTTGGCGTTGTGGAGCTGACGGTCGCACTGCATCGGGTGATGAACTCCCCAGTGGATCGCATCGTCTTTGACACGGGTCACCAGGCATATCCACACAAGCTGCTCACCGGTCGACTGGCGCGGTTCGGAACGCTCCGCCAACTTGGCGGCATCGGCGGTTTCCCACGTCGCACCGAGTCGCCACACGATGTCTTCGATGGAGGGCATGCTGGCACCGGTATCTCGATCGGCCAAGGACTTGCATTAGCGCGCGATGTACGCGGCGGCAGCGAGAAGGTGGCTGTGGTTGTTGGTGACGCTGCGCTGATGAGCGGCCTCAGCCTCGAAGCCCTCAACGACATCGGTCATCGCGGCACACCGCTGCTAATCGTTCTCAACGACAACGAGATGTCGATTTCGCCAACGGTCGGCGCGATCTCCACCTATCTCTCCAAGGTGAAGCTCTCTGGACGTTGGCGCGAAAGTAAGGGCTGGTATGACCGCACCATCTCGCGCGTGCCGCTCGTCGGGAAGCACCTTGCCGCATGGTCGAAGAGCGTGCGCCGTTCAGTCGTCGCGCTGGTACAGGAGCCGGGGCGCCTCTTTGAGGATCTCGGCATCACCTATGTGGGCGTGCTCGATGGCCACAACCGAACACAACTCGAGGAGGCGTTTGCGAAGGCGTTCACCATGAACGGTCCGGTGATCGTGCATGTGCGCACGCAGAAGGGTCGCGGTTACCGCCCTGCAGAAGTTGATCCGATTACCTTCCACGGCGCCGCGCTGCCGAAGATGGAGGTAGGTGAGACCGATAGCTACGGGAAGGCTGGCGCGGATCCAATCGCGACGCCGGCAAAGGTGCCGAATTACACTGCCTTCTTCGCGGCCGAGGTGGTTGCTGCTGCTGCTGCTGACCAGAGGATTGTTGCCATTACCGCTGGCATGCCAACGGGAACCGGGCTCGACAAATTCGCCGCGGCCTACCCAGATCGTTTCTATGACGTCGGCATCGCTGAGCAACACGCTGTTGCTGCGGCCACTGGCATCGCGATGGGTGGCGGACGCCCAGTTGTAGCGATCTATTCGACCTTCCTGCAGCGAGCCTGGGACCAGATCGTGCACGACGTCTGCCAAAACGATCAGCCTGTGTTGATTGGTGTGGATCGTGCGGGCCTTGTTGGTGAGGATGGCACGAGCCATCAAGGGATGTTCATGCTCACCGCCCAGCGTCAGATCCCTCGCCTCCTCATTGCTTCGCCAAAAGACGAGCAGCAGCTGCGTTCACTGGTCCGCACGGCACTTGCGCAAGATCATCCGTTCGCGCTGCACTACCCACGGGATAGCGTGGTTGGCGTTCCTGAGGTCGCTCCTTCGATCCTTCCTGTCGGCGTATCCGAGGTGCTGGAAGAGGGTGACCAGATCGCCATCTTGGCCTTTGGTCCGATCATCCAGCGCGTCGCACCGATCGCCGCCCGACTTCGCGCCGAAGGCATCTCGGTCGCGCTCGTCAATGCCATCTGGGCGAATCCGCTGGACCATGCAACGGTGCGCCGCTACGGTGAAACAGCGGACCTGATCGTGACGCTCGAGGAGAGCGTCGAGGCAGGCGGCTTCGGTGGAGCTGTTGTCGAGTCGCTTGCGGCCCACGAAGCGACTACTGGGCGTCGGGTGAAGGCCTCGATCACCACCATCGGAATTCCGGCTGGGAACTTCGTCGATCATGGCAGCGTCTCGGACCTTCGCACGCTGATCGGCCTCGACGAGGCTGGGATTGAGCGACGGATCCGAGCCGCCTGGAGCGCGCGCAACCAGTAATCCCCATCGCACGCAGCGCCAATCCGTCCCCGTACGGGGAACGTGAATGCTGATTCCTTTGTGCGATGATGTGGCTATGCGCCGATTCGGATTTGTCTACAACCCGACCAATGACCTTGCCCAAGAGGCGTGGGACGAGGCCGCTGGCTGGTGCGCCGCCAATGGTGTCGAGTGCTGGGGGATCGCTGCCGAAGAGGTTGCGGCGGTACGCTCATCGCTTCCTGGCACCGAGATCCTGATCTCATTCGGGGGCGATGGCACCTTCTTACGCGCCGCCTCTGCTGTTGCTGGCACTGAAACGCCGTTGCTCGGAGTCAACCTGGGAAAGATTGGGTTCCTTGCTCGAGCTGAAGCCTTTCAAATTGAACCAACGTTGGACGCCCTCCTGGCCAAGCGCTGGACTGTGCAGCCACGCATGGCTCTTTTGGCAACCATCCACCATGGTGACGGGCGCACCGAACAACTCAATGCGCTGAACGACGTTGTGGTGGCTCGCGGTCGCCTACCTCGTGTGCTTCGGATCGATGTCGCGGTGGGAGACAGCCACCTTGCCACGTATGTAGCCGACGGAATCATCGTATCGTCGCCCACAGGGTCAACCGGCTATTCATTCTCAGCGGGCGGTCCGATTCTTGAGCCGACGAGCCGAAATCTCATCGTGACGCCAATCGCTGCCTACCTCGCTACGCTCCGCTCCGTCACCGTCTCCGCAGACCAGACTGTGACCTGCACCGTTGTCCAGGGCGAGGATGCCGTAGTTTCCATTGACGGCTGGATTGACCAACCTCTGGAGATCGGCGATCGAGTGTCGGTAACCGAAGCAGCGCGGCCGATCAACTTCGTTGAGCTCCATGGCGCAGTCCCGTTCTGGGATCTGGTCCGCCAGAAGGTCGACCTACTTCCACGGTGAGTGCGCCGAAGGGTTCGCACATTCGCGAGCTTGGTGTGGCGGGCCTCGCAATCATCGATTCGGTTCGCGTCGAATTCGGCCTAGGCCTCACGGTCTTGACCGGCGAAACTGGGGCAGGAAAGTCGCTTCTAGTCGACGCGCTCGCGCTCGTGCGTGGCGGTCGCGGGGATTCAGGAGCGGTTCGCGCGGGTTCGGATCGCATCCGAGTCGACCTACAGATCTCATCTCAGGGCCGCGATCAAATCGCCGTTCGTGAGGTGTACGCCGAAGGTCGCTCCGTCGCCCGGATCGACGACGAGTTAGTGACAATCGGTCGGCTTGCAGGTGAAATTGGTCCTCTGATAGACATTCACGGGCAACATGATCAGCAGCGACTCGGCGATCCATTGCGACAGCGTGATCTGCTGGACCGTTGGTCAAAGGCCGAGGTGCATCGCATCGAAATCGCGAATCTCATCCAACAGCGTGGAGCGCTGAACGATGAGCTTCATGGACTTGGCGGCGACGACGCCCGTCGGTCCGCGCTCCTCGAGGTAGCGCGAGCAGAGCGCGACGATCTCGAAGCTGCCAATGTCCGCGAGGGGGAAGAGGCGGAGCTGAAGGAGGAGTTGCGGCGTGCGTCCAACAGCGAGCGCATCGCCCTCCTTCAGGATGAGTTGCGGGAGGTGTTCAATGAGGAGCGCAGTGGTCTGCGCGCTCGAGCGGCATCTGCTGAGCGGACCGTGCGAGAGCTTGCCCGCCTCGACGTCGATGCGCTGGGATTGCAGGAGCGGGTTAGCGCGATCTCCATTGAGATCGATGATCTAGGCCGAGAGGCTGCAGGGCTCACCCCATTCAGTGGCGGTCCGCGCAGTCTGGGCGAGCTCGAAGATAGGCTGGCACTTCTCCTAGCCTTGCAGCGACGATTCCGCACCGACGAGGCCGGTCTCCTCGTCGCGCTTGCTCGGGCACGAGAAGAGGTGGAGCGCCTTGATGGAGCAGAGGCGCGGCGAAGTGAGATCACACTGCAACTCGCAGCGCTCAATGCACGCATTGGTGAGGTAGCTACCCTCCTACGTGCCGCTCGACGTTCAGGTGCTGCCACCCTTGCCGCAGCTGTAAACGCGGCCTTGACGGCACTTGATCTTCCCCCGACATTCGCGATTCCGGTTGCCCCGCGTGCCGGCGCCGATGGCGATCCGCTCGTAGAAGGGGTCCCTTGCGCGGTAGACCTCGGAGGTGGCGACGACGTTGCGTTCATGTTCGCTCCGAATACGGGCGAGCCGGCCGGACCAATTGCCAAGATCGCTTCAGGCGGTGAGCTGAGTCGCGTCTCTCTCGCGATTGAAGAGGCACTCAGTGATGCAAGCGAGGCGCGCACCCTGGTCTTCGACGAGATTGATGCAGGGCTCGGGGGGCGGGCGGGGGAGACCCTCGGCCGAAGCCTGCGCCGGATCTCTCTGCAGCATCAGGTGCTCTGTGTCACGCATTTGCCGCAGGTCGCGGCGCAGGCCGATATCCATTTGCGAGTCTCAAAGCGCGAGGTCGATGGCCGCACCCTGACGCAGGTGCAGCGCCTCACCGAAGAGGAGCGGGTTGTCGAGCTCGCGGCCATGTTGGCAGGTGAGGAGGCCGGCAGCGGTGCCACGGCTGCCGCGAACGAGCTCCTTGCCAATGCGCGTCGCAGCCGCTGATGACCACAGCGTCACGGAGCGAAATTGATCGCCTGATCGACGCCTGCATTCTCTACCTCGGAGTTGAGCGCAATCTCGCCCCACGCACGCTCGCCGCCTACCGTGGCGACTATCAGTCCTTTGCGGAATCACTTGGCTCAAACGGCGCTTGGAAGAGTTCGGCCAAGGCGGCGCAAGAGTGGATCGCTCAGCCTGGGAACGCGCTCTCGACAATGCGCCGGCGGGCCGCAGCCCTGCGCGTTCTCTACAGGTTCGCCGAGGGTGAGGGAATCGTCTCGCGCTCCATCAGCGATGAGATTGATCTGCCTCGATCACGTCGCACCCTGCCAACGGTGTTGGGGGTAGAGGAGGTTGATCGGCTGCTCACAGCCCTAGGAACTCCCGCCGATGAGGGCGAGGTCGCGCGCGCGAATGCCTCGCGTGGTCGCGCGCTTGGCGAGCTCCTCTACGGATCGGGTGGTCGTGTCAGCGAGATCGTTGACCTGGACTTGGAATCCGTCGACCTCGATGACGGATCGGTGCGGCTCTTCGGCAAGGGGCGACGGGAGCGGATCGTGCCAATCGGGGAGCCGGCACTTGATGCGATTCAGGCCTACCTTAATCATGGGCGCGCGATCCATCAGCAGCTTCCGGGCCGGACCAGCGGATCCGCCCCAGAGCCAAAGGCGCTGCTCTTGGGACGTGGCGGCGTGCGGTTGCGCAGGGAGTCGGCCTGGTCTGCGATCCGCGCTGCTGCCGTCGCAGCAAACCTGGGGCAAGAAATTCACCCCCACACGCTGCGCCACTCGTTTGCGACGCATCTTCTCGATGGCGGGGCGGACCTTCGTGTCGTGCAGGAACTTCTTGGTCATGCCGATATTGCAACGACCCAGCTGTACACCCACCTTCTTGGAAGCCACGTGCGTGATTCCTATCGGAAGGCCCATCCCAGGGCCTAGGCGGCCCGTGACGCGGTAGGATTCAGCGGTGAGCCGCGCAATTCGTACCCATAGACTCCGGCAGGTGCTTGCCCACCTCACGGCAGTTGCCCGTCAACAGGCTGCATCCCTAGGTCTAGCCACCCCAGTCGGTGCCGAGGGCGACGCGCACCTCCGAGTCTTAGGAGCAACCGCACGGGCCCGCCGCGCCTTCGCCGCCGCGCACCCCGCTGATCAGGCCTCTTCAGCTCGCACTGCGGAGAGCCTTCGACGCCTCGGTGCCAATGCAGATGATCAACTCGCGGCACTTCTCCATGACCTTCCAAAGGGGCGGATCGGCCTGCTCCCGCGGGCGATTCATGTGCTTGAGGGATCGCCCGTGACCGGAGAGGCTTGCGGTCCATTCGCGCGCGCGCGAACGACGTTGCGTCAGCATGCATCAGCCGCACCAACACTTGCCGCAAAACTTGGCGCCCCCCGCGGCACCATTCACATACTGCGTGAGCTTGCGCGGCAAGAGGCGCGGGGTGCGTCGCGCCTCAGATCAACTGGGATCAACGCGCGAGTACGGCTCCTTCTTGATGTTGATAGTGGTGTGCCCCGATGAGTGTCCGCGGCATCGCTGAGGGGTTTGAGCTTCCCGATCCATCGATCCCGGATATCGAAGGCGTCATCTTCCGAAGGGAGCAGGGCGGACTCTTCGGTCGCACTCGCTCGTATGTCGCCTTGGGGGAATTCAGCGGACCGTACGGGCTCTTGCTTGCCCTCATTGAGCGTGAGGAGTTGGATGTTCGTCGAGTGCCACTTGCCGGATTCGCCGATGAGTTCCTGCGTTACTTCGCGGAGATTCCAGATGATCGACTAGAGACCTTGTCGTCATTTGTTTCGGTGGCAGCACAACTCATAGTGCTGAAGAGCCGTGCGCTGTTGCCCCGTCCGATATCCGCGGCGCCAGACCTCACCCATGACCTCGATGTTGAAGACGAGGCCGACACCCTGCGCATTCGACTCCTCCGCTATCGAGTGTTCCGAGATGCAGCGCGGGTACTTGGTGATCGACTTTCGCGGCCGCTCTGGTATCGGGAACCGCCAACACGACAACTTCCTGGCTCCAAGGCCGCACCTGTAGAGCCAATTGTTCCAACGAAGTCAGATCCGAAGCGACTCCAGCGCGCCATGGTGCGAATCGCCCTGCGGCGGAAACCGTTGGCGGCCCTTTCGACCGCGCCAATCGGAATGAAGGTGTCAATCAGTGACCGACTTGCTGCGATCCGTGAGGCGGTTCGTCTCCATGGTGTTGCAGGAGTAGACCTTGAGACCTTGCTCGGCGACCGCCAAGACCGATCGTTCATTGCCGTGACATTCTTGGCACTTCTGGAACTCGCCAAGCGCCGGGAGGTTGAGGTGCGTCAAGATGTGCTGTGGGGACCGATCAAAATTTTGGAAGGGGTGTCTGAATGACCGACGAGGCACAGAGCGCAGCGACCGCGCCGTGGGTAGCGACCGTCGAGGATCTTGAGGCGCTCCTCTTCGTTGTCGATCGCCCGATTGCTCGGCGCGAGGCGGCAAAGTTGCTAGAAACCTCGAAGGGCGATCTGGATCGCCTTGTTGCGGAACTCACCAGCAACCTTGCAGATCGCGGGATCACCCTGATCACCCACGGCGACGAGCTGCAACTCGCTAGCGGTGCGAAGCAGGCCCGCGCGGTGCTTGCGTGGGTCGGCACCGGCGGTTCAGATTTGACAGCCGCCCCACTCGAGACGCTCGCAGTGATCGCCTATCGCCAGCCCGTCACCAAAGCAGGCATCGAAGAGATCCGAGGCGTAGACGCGGATTACGCACTTCGCGTGCTCCTAGAACGCGGGCTGATTGAGGAGGCGGGACGCATGGAGACCGCTGGTCGACCGATTCGTTACGCGACGACCCTAGAGTTCTTGCGCCGGTTTGGTCTCGGCTCGCTCGCCGACCTGCCGGCGCTCGAGGGTGATGCAGAGGCACTCCGCCATCTCGAATTGCGCAGCGAATCCTCAGATGTTTCAACGAGTTCCAGCGCCGCAGGTGAAGCCGATCCTGATGCAAACTCCGAGGGTCCGAGGACCCCTGCACAAGAGGACGCTGCAACTGACTGATTTGATTCGTGTCAACGTTCTGATTGCGGAACGTTCGGGCCTCTCTCGCCGCGGTGCCGATACGGCCATTGCCAACAGCCGTGTGACCACTGGGGGACGAACTGTGGCACTCGGCGAACGCCTTGACGCACTTGCACCACTTGAACTCGATGGGAAGGAACTCACAGCGAAGCCGCGACCCCCTGTAGATTCAGAAGACGCCCTGGTCGGCGCAGAGGTGTTCGCCTGGTATAAGCCAGTCGGAGTCACGACCACCCACGCTGACCCCTATGCGACTGTCACTCTGCCTCAGGCGCTGTCTCCGGCACTGGGTGCTGAACGCGCCGCACGCGTGCTCTCAATCGGAAGACTTGATCGTGAGAGCGAGGGGCTGCTGCTGCTGACGGAAGAGCGTCGTGTCGTCTCTCCACTCGCGCACCCTCGGGCCGGCCTGCGGCGCGCCTATGCGGTGGCGACAAAGGCCATGGTGGGGGAGAGCGAGTTCCAACGATTGCGCGCTGGGATTCGGCTGACCGATGGTTGGGCACATGCGATTGAAGCGCGAGGCGTGCAGCGCAACGATGACCTACCAGCAGATGTTCGCAGCGGTGACATGGATCCTGGCCAATGGAGCTTCATCTCCATCGGAGAGGGGCGGCATCATGAGGTGCGCCGCCTTTACGGCGCTATCAGCCACCCTGTCTTGCGGCTTATTCGCGTCGGGTATGGCCCGGTCCGACTTGGGGGGCTCTCTCCGGGTGAGCTTCGACCCATCACAGATTCCGAACGCCAGGAGCTCGTCCGAGTTCTCGCCGCGGCAGCAATGAGCAAGATCCGATCGACCTCTCCGACGAGTGCGTGATGCGAATCGCAATTGACGGTCCCGCATCGAGTGGAAAGAGCAGCGTCGGTAGGCACGTCGCCGAGGAATTCGGATTCGGTTTTCTTGACACAGGGTTGCTCTACCGAGCGATCACTCGACGTGCGCTCGACCTTGCCTTGTTTACTGCACCGACCACTGCCGCTGAGGTTGCAAGCGAGTCATACGAGGCGCTGCGTAGAGAGTTGACCGGCTTGGCGAAGGTGACCGATGTGCATGCAAGCGGCACCCATTTCACTATGGCGATTGGCGGGTTCTCCCTGTCAGATTCCGAACTAGAGGCGGCAGATGTTGAGCTCTTTGTTCCCGTTGTGGCATCGATCGCAAGCGTCCGAGATGCTCTCCGTTCGGTCCAGCGGAGCGTCGCCGCTCGTGGCGGCTCGGTGCTCGCCGGCCGGGACATCGGCACCGTGGTTCTCCCCGACGCAGAGTGCAAGATTTTCTTGGATGCGACGGCAGAGGCTCGTGCAAGCCGACGGGCGCGACAGCGCGGTTATTCGGTCGGCTCAAAGGAACACCAGGAGATCCTCGTGAGCCTGCTTGCGCGTGATGCAGAGGATCGCGCGCGCGCCATCGCTCCGCTCGTAGCGGCGGCCGATGCTGTGATTATCGAAACTGACGCTTTGGAACTCTCGGACGTTGTGCAACGCGTCGTCTCTGAGGCACGGAAGGTCGTGCGATGACGTCAGAGCACATCCCGCTTGGCATGCGGCTCTCGGAACGCTTCGGTCGCTGGGCGATGCGACGTTTGGCGGGCGACATCGTGGTGCGAGGCCTCGAACGCATCCCTGCACGTGGCCCAGCGATTCTCGCCTCGAACCACATCTCTTGGGTGGATCCTGTACTGCTGGCGTGTTGGCTCACCCCCGCTACGGGGCGTCCAATGTCGTGGATGGGCAAGGCTGAGGCGCTGCGCTGGCCGCTGGTGGGTTGGTTTCTTCGGGTAAACGGTGTCTTTGGGGTTCGGCGTGGCGCCGCCGATCTTGAGGCATTCCGCCTCGCGGAGCGGATCCTCAGCGAAGGGCGCATCCTTGGGATCTACCCAGAAGGAACACGTTCGTCTGATGGCGTGTTGCGCCGCTTTCACGATGGGGCTGCCCTCCTGGCGTTGCGGAGCGGCGCCCCAGTCTTGCCCGTTGCGGTCACGGGCACCGATGGCCTGTGGCGGAAGGGCTCCCTGATCCCGCACCGCGTCCCCCGCGTCACGCTCACCATCGGCGAGCCTGTCGAGATTCCACGTCCTGAGGGTGCTCGGCCCGAACTGGCCGCCGTGACTAGCTCGATTCACAGCGCCGTTGCCGCCCTCCTCCCCGAGGCGAATCGGCCCTAGGGTCGGGGTGGGCGATAATGCCCGCATGGGAAGCGTAGAAAAGATTGTCATCGCCAAGCGCACCGGCGTTTGCTATGGCGTGCGTGAGGCCATTGACAAGGCCAAGATCGCCCGCGCCTCAGGGAAAGAGACCCACACCCTGGGGCATGTGGTTCACAACGAGGGGCTGATTGCAGACCTGCGTGCACGCGGGATAGAGAACGTTGAGCATCTGGATGACGTAGCCTCCGGGACGGCCGTCGTTATTCGGGCCCATGGAGTCACTCCTGAAGTTCTCGGTCGGGCTGCAGAGCGCGGCCTGGAGGTGATCGACGGCACCTGCACCTGGGTGACGCAAGAGCATCGCGAACTCGCTCGGCTCGTCGACGAAGGCTACGAGATCGTTCTCCTTGGTACACCGAATCACCCGGAGGTTGTCGGTCTCCTTGGGTTCGCTCCGAGTGCCATTCTCGTGGACGAAGAGGAAGATTGGGAATCAATTCCACGTCGCAAGCGGATGGCTCTCATCACGCAATCAACTCAGCCACCGTGGAAGTTTGAACGCCTCGCTGCGTTCCTTGTCTCGCGCTGCCACGAACTAAAGGTGATCAACACGGTATGCCCAGTCACTATTCGCCGCCAAGAGGACACTATCGCGATCGCCAAGGAGGTTCAGTTGATGATCGTGGTAGGGGGCACCAGAAGCGCCAATACCAAAGAGCTCACGCGGCTTTGCGAGATAGGAGGCACACGCGCTGTGCAGATTGAGTCTGCCCAAGGGCTGACTGACCCAGGCATATTCGCAAACGTGCAAACCGTCGGGATCACAGGTGGAACGAGTACACCCATTGAAGATCTCGAGCGGGTCGCCCTTAAAATTGCCGAACTCGGTGGAACCGACGACGTTCGCATCAATGCCGCCGCCATTGCCCGGGCCGCCTTAGAGGCTGCTGCTACACCGCAATACCGCACTACCTCAATCTCAAGCGGTACCCCTGAATGAGTGAGGACCAACGAGCGGCAGACGGCGAGTCAACGTCGCAGCGGCTGCCTCTGGTCGCGCTCGTAGGTCGCCCCAACGTCGGGAAAAGCACGCTCTTCAATCGCTTTGTCGGAGAGCGGCGTGCAGTCGTTGAAGATCGTGCGGGTACCACTCGAGATCGGCTGATCGGGATTGTCGAATGGAATGAGATGCGCTTTCGCGTGGTGGATACAGGTGGAATGCAGCCTGCGGTCGGTGATCCGATTGAGATCGGGGTGCAAGACCAGGCGCGCATCGCCGTAGACGCCGCCGACCTCATTCTGCTTCTTGTGGATGCTGCAACTGGACCGAATCCGGGAGATGCTGAGGTCGCGCAGCTGCTGCGACGGAGTGGCAAGCCAATCATTCTCGTTGCGAACAAAGCCGACAACATTGAACGTGATCGGGCCGCTCAAGAGTTCTCCGTCCTAGGGTTTGATCGACTTCACACGGTCAGCGCACAGCACGGAATCGGCTCTGGTGACTTGCTTGATGTCATTGTCGAGCGAATCAAGGCTCTCCCTGAAGATGCAGGAAGCGCGTACATCGAGGGCGATGTCACCGTCGCAATCGTCGGTCGGCCAAACGTCGGCAAGTCAAGCCTGCTAAACAAGCTCACCGGAAGCGAGCGCACAGTAGTGAGCTCTGTGGCCGGGACAACGCGTGACGCCATAGACGAAACGCTGTTGCATGCAGGTCGTCAGATTACGCTTGTTGACACCGCAGGCATTCGCAAGCGGGGCAAGGTGGCCGCAGGGCCTTCAGCCGACAAGTGGGCAACGGTCCGCTCTGTCCGAGCGCTCGACCGTGCCGATGTGGCCCTGCTGCTCATCGATGCATCTACGGGCCTGCAGGCTCAGGATTTACACATTGCCGGCTCCGTGATCGAGGCCGGGAAGGGTTTGGTGTTGGTCCTGAACAAATGGGACCTCATCGAGAAGGATGGGTTCACCTTCGACGAAATTGAAGGAAAGCTCAGGCGTCAGGCCCCGTTCCTTGACTTCGCCCCACTCGTATCGATTTCAGCGGTCACGGGGCTACGAGCAACGAGAGTGCTCGATGCCGCAGTTGCCGCCGCGGATGCGCGGAAACTGCGAATCCCAACCGGCGTGCTGAACCGCCTGATCGCTGCAGCGGTGGCTCGCCAGGAGCCAGCGCACAGCGGCAGCAAGCGTCCGAAGATCCTATATGCCGCTCAGGCCTCGACGCCACCCCCGACCTTTGTCGTCTTCGCACGAAACGCCGCGCAGGTGCACTTCACCTGGCAGCGCTTCCTGGAGAATCAGATCCGCGATAAGTACCCACTGATGGGTACGCCGATCCGTATCGTCGTGCGAGAGCGGGAGGCCGAAGAGGGGCGAGAGCGCGGACGATCCTCAAAGCCGACGAGGCGTGAATCGACAAATTCGAAGCCCGCCTCGCGCGCATGAGCACGATCCGCATTCTCGGCGCAGGTGCATGGGGTACGGCCCTTGCGCTCCTCTGGAGCCAAGAGCAGGGCGAGGGGCGCGAGACCTCCTCCATTGAGTTGATCGCGCGAACGTCGGACGAGGCGACGCTCCTTCGCACCGTGCGCATCAACACGCGGCGTCTCCCCGGCGTGTCGATACCAGCTGACATCAAAATCTCCAGCGCCGCAGAGAGGCTCCCAGCACTGGGCACGAACGAAATCTACGTGGTGAGCATCCCCTCCACGGAGCTTGAACCGAGTACGGCCAAGCAGATCGTTCAGGACGCTGGTGGTGCACCACTCGTGATCGCCTCAAAAGGGCTGTCGCTCGGCGGCGCTCGTCCATCGGAGATCCTTATCGCCTCAGGAGCCGACCCAAGGCGAATTGCAGTCTTGTCCGGCCCAAATCTTGCAAGTGAAATCGCTCTTGGGAAGCCTGCCGCAGCAGTGCTCGCTGGACCAGGCGATCTCGTTGAGGCGCTGCGTACTCGTCTCGTACGGCCCGCTCTCCGCTTGTACCTGACCGACGACGTTGTCGGGGTCGAAATCAGTGGTGCACTGAAAAACGTCATAGCGATCGCCGTGAGCGGTGTGCGCGCGCTTGGATAC